>JAQUQR010000003.1:0-109889 GCA_028715985.1 Methanocellales archaeon | reverse complement strand
TGGCCTGTAATCCCACCATGACATCTTCAACCCCTTCTCCTATATTTTTTAGTTTAAAGGTGGCTGTCACACTCTTTCCAGGCTCAATGCTACTACTGAACGAGCTATTTGATAACACAAAATCGGAGATATCTACCTCCGGTATGCCCTTAACGTCCACTCCTGTCGAAATGGTGTCCGTTCTCTTCACATGATACTTATCCTCATATGTTGTCAAGAGCGATAACTCGTGGACCCCAGTAGACGCTCTGCTGTCCACGTATATCTCATAGGTAATTGTTTTCTCCTCATTAGATTCCCATTTCCCAACATACTTCTCAGTGGGCCCTATAGTCGAGATCGCCTCACTGGCCTGTAATCCCACCATGACATCTTCAACCCCTTCTCCTATATTTTTTAGTTTAAAGGTGGCTGTCACACTCTTTCCAGGCTCAATGCTACTACTGAACGAGCTATTTGATAACACAAAATCGGATTCTTCAGATACTGATAGAAGTATCCTCTCGTTAATAATTCCAGTCTGACTCATTAAGATACCTGACACATTCAGATAGTAAGTATAGCTTACACTTACCCTCACTTCATAAAGCCCAGAGTTGTGCGCTTTTAGCCTAAAAGTCGCAGTCCCTGATCCTGGACTGAGATCCCCTATATGAACCACGTCTCCAGATGATACGGTATTTGTCTCTGTTATAACATCCAGGTCAGAATTATACTCAGCTATCGACACGGAGATACCTTGTGCTGGCCCTGTTCCAACATTCATAATATCTATGCTCAGGCCAAACTCGCTTCCCGGTCTAAGTGTCTCTGGGATGGTGTGATGGCTGACCGTGAGAATAGGGGCTGTTTGCCCATTCACAGACACCATCATACTCAAAAACACCAAAGCTACTACAACCAAACAAATCTTCTTATTCATTTCTTTTTTCCTCCTTTCTGTAATCTTTCCTTAACCTCGGAGAGTGCATCTGTCTCTCCTAACACCAAAAATGCAGGGACTGCTGTAATCGCCGCAAGCATGCAAGCAACAACTCCGATGGTCATCATCGTTCCCATTTCCCCCATCATCGTTAGCTTTCCAAGCAACAACGCTCTAAACCCGATTGCAGCTGCCAATACCGTCGTGCCCATCGGAATGAAGACCGCACCAAGGGCCTTGGCAATAGCCTTTTCTGCGCTCATTTTTTCCAATTCGCGCCTGAACCTCACGGTGACCTGAATTCCGAAGTCGATTCCCAGCCCCATTACCATCGATAGTACTCCTGTCGTCGCTGTTCCAAACCCCATGCCTGCTATGTTAAGTATTCCAACGGTCCATGCTATACCAAAGACGATGGTTACCAGTGGAATAAGTCCATATTTGATCGATGCACAAAAGATAAGTAAGACGAGGATTATGCCAATGAAACAGTACGTTGAAGTTATTGCCATAGTCGGTGCAACGAGATTGATCATTTCAACCATCATCACCGGGTCACCAGAAAGTTTTACCGATAGCCCTTGGGGTTTAGGAGCCTTGATGGCGTCTTCCAGCTCAGCCACTATCTCCTCTTCACCCACATTCTCTTGCAGTTCGATCCTCACTAAAGACATAGCATAATCATCACTGATGTACTGACTTATCAACGGATTATCTGCTGACAGACTTTTTGACTCATCTAATGATTTTGGTATGCGCCCATCGTTTGATTCTTTTAAGATATCTGCTACACTCGTAGCATCGATTACCCCCTCGATTAGTTTAGCCCTCTTCGAGAGTGTATCAGCATAATCCAACGCTCTTGGATCTAGGACATGCCTTATCTCATCTGAGTTTGCATATTGCGGATTGACCTCTAGGACGACCAAACACGTATCAGTGCTGCCGACAAACTGATCACTGATAAAATTGAAGGTATCGATAACCTCCATACCCTCTGGAAGCATGTCTTCATAGGCCATACCAACCTGCTCGGCAGAAGGCACTGATAGGGCGAAAATGGTAAACAAGACGACGAAAGCCAAGATTAACAGTGGGTGATGTGCTACGAACTCCGCGTATTTTTCGATTATACTGGCCATTTCAAACCCTCTTGTTAATTTCCCCCAATTTTCTCCTACCAGGGAATGCATGTGCATTCGAACTCCGTCTACTCTCGATATTTTCCTCTAGGAGCACCACGCACGGATTAAAAATTATAGCTGAGATCAAAATGCAAAATATGGCCAAGGCAAGTGTTACGCCGAGATGCTGAATCATAGGCATAGATGCCATCGTCAAAGCCATGAATCCCACTATCGTTGTGGCCGCTGAACTTGTTACTGCCGTACCAATCCCAGGAACTGCAACTCGCAGAGATTCCAGCTGCGTCCTACCAGCGCTTCTTTCTTCCTGGTATCTCGATACAAAGAATACCCCATATTCCACTCCGAGACCGAGCGCAAGCGGCCCCATTGATATTGTCACCACTGATAGGGGAATATTTAGCCAGCCCATTAGCCCAAAGGCCCAAATGAGACCAAAAGGCAAGGGGACAAATACTAAGAAACCCTTTGTGATGGAACGCTGTAGCACGAACAACAGGAGCAATATTATGATTGCAGCGATGGAAGTAGTGTAGATCACGTCTTCCTGCAGCACTGTGAGTAGCTGGTCTTGAATTGGAGCGTTCCCGGTGATGCTGTATTTAACTCCAGCAGGCTTTGGGACAGAGTCAATGTTCATCTGCATCATGCTTGTGACTTCTTTAACATCCTCTTCGCCTCCCCCTAATGTCGTTGAGGCATAGATCAGTGTCGCTGAGTAGTCTCTGTTGAAAAATTGGCTAGACTGTGGAACATAGGATAGGGTATTTTTTACCCCATCTAAAGTGTTCGGGATGCCCATTTGAAAAAGAGATGCGACGGACTGAACGCTTTCGATGGAGGTTTCTTCGCTAAGTTGCTCCTGAAGTGCAGCAACGGATTCTATAACGCGAGGATCTCTGATGTCGCTTGGCGGGTTTTTGGTGTCCGTCGATGGATCCAATCGAACCGCAATTATGATCATATCTTCTCCGCTGAACTTGCTGCTTATCCTCTTCTGTAGCACGATACTTGGCATATCCTCTGGCATTTCCTCGGATAGGTCCGTTTGCATTTGGATTTGTGTTGCACCAAAGGCAAAAAATGCAGTCAGTATCAGGGTTACCATTATGATTGTTTTGTAATTTTTGAATTGAAAGTCCGCTAAATTGAACAGTAGTTTCCCTAAGCCAACTCTTGCAGATATTCCATTTATCAATCCTGCCAAGAGATCATGCAATCCTTGCACTGATAGAGCCTCCATGACTAGCGCCAATGATGAACACATCATGCATGTCTTTCATTTCTCCTGCAGTGCACAACTGGATATATCTTCGCTGACCTCGATTTACACCTCGGTCCGCTCTACTGCGTACATAGTAGAATAGATGGCAACGCATGCCCCCCAGTATTGCGTTTGTGCCCATTAATGACTGCCTTTTTTTAACATAAAACGGTACCATTGTACACCAACACTTCTGTTTTCAATTTTTATTACATTTGTGAAGGAGTCGATGCATCCCACTCCGTTTCAATAAGGTGCTTGAATATCGACACAAAACCCACTCCATTCGACCAAATTGCAGTCATCCCTTTCACCACACGTAACGAAACATCACCAAAAATGATGAGTAATACCTCAGAACCGTCAACTAGAAGAAGCCCACCTTTCAGGGGCATATGCAATCGCTCTGGCTGTATAGCATGAGTTCTGACCTCGACGCCAGAAATTTCCTTGACCACATCCATGAGTTCCTTTTCACTTGGGCCAACAACCCTGACCCTAACGCCTTTCTCGCGCTTTTTGGTTATGAGCGATTTGAAGTCCACAAAAAGAGGATAAACCTCTGCAATGTCTGGAAAAAACGGATGGGATGTCATAAATATAATATCCGTTCGTGCATTTTTGAACATCTCTACTACGCGGTCACTGATATTTTTGATTCCGCTGATCGTCCACACCGCCTCTTCACTAGATTCTACTTCCCCTGTTTTGTATATCTCTTCCAGAGAGTTGAGTGCATCCTCGCTCTTTATTATAAAATCTTCTTTGAGCTTTTCGATACATTTTTTTGGTGGTATGACCTTATATCTTATCGGTTTAGCTTGCTGAACGTCTATTATGCCTTTTTCTTTCAGTTTGTTAAGTACGTCATATACCGCTGACCTGGGGATGCCTGAAACCAAGTGTATCTCTGAGACAATTCCAGTTTTGATTCTTGTAAGAGCCACATAGGCTTTTGCCTCATATTCGGTGAGTCCAAGCTTTTTCAAGAATTCAATGGATTCTTTTTTGCTCATAAGTTGCATAACTAACACCTCAACCCTTATAAATGTTTTTATGTCATTACTAACAAAATTGTCTTTATAATCATACTATCTTGTCTTTATAATTATACTATCAATAAAGAGTCATGAATGCTATGCTGGAGCGCATAAAGTGTTATTACCAGAAGAGTGGACTCCAAAGTTGTATGATATGTGCAGCGTTTTTGTTCTTTCAGCTCTTTATGGGAGAGTCTTTCGGAGTTATTTTATTGGAGACAATAGCTTCTAGAGAACCGATTGTCGCACCAAGAGTTTGTGATATATGCGAAATCATCAAAAACAAAAAGTCATGGGAATTTTGGTGGAAAAAGGCAGTAAGAAAGAGTTGGCTAGTGCCATATCAAAAATCTTGACCAATTCAAATTTGGCTAAAACATTGGCTGAGAATGCCCAGAAATCGGTTGAGAAATATAGCTGAGTTCGGGTCGCAAAAGTTGAGGAGGTATATCGAGAGGTTTGCTAAGACCTTCTCGAGAAGACCCGCCGTCTGATAGCTGGATCTGTTGATGCTACCTCTTCAAGAGCTTTCTCAAAACTTTGATCCTCGTCTAGAATATACTCCAGATAAACTCCAGTTCTCCCGGAAATTGCCCTTCTCCTTAGAACCCTAATGCGTTCTTCAATGGTATCCTGACATACGCCGATGATTTTTGTAACATGCCCCAGAGATAATTCACTGAGAGGTGTTTCAACATGCCCTTCTGAAGTGGGCTCGATTAACATCAAACGTTTATCAAAGCCTGCTGACCTGGAGTCAATTTCTTCAAGTCCCAGATGGCCTCCGAATCGATAGAACTCTATCTCTTTCCTTTGAGGGGTGACGAGCGGAAACGTAACCGTTGTGTTTTCCTCTAACAGAAGGTGCGCCTTTGGCAAATGGCGAGGTGTTGCCTGCACGATCTTTCGCTGAAGTATGGCGTACGGGCTCAGTGCGAGTTCCATCCAAAATGATTGAGTAACCTGAGGAACGAATATGTCTATGTCGCTTGAGGCAGATACGTCTCCCCTCGCAACGCTGCCATGAACGATGCTTTTGATGTTTGCATCGTCCAGGGAGATTATCAAACTTTTCGCCCTATCCCTCAGTCGCTTTAAAAGGTCCCATCGTTTTTGATCGTAAAAGACCTCTTTACGACAACCCATTTCTGCCGGCTTTCTCCTCATCTTAACTTAACTCTTTTTTAATCCAAGCCAAATAGTCCTCAGAGCCATCGATTACAAACGAGATTATACACGGTATATCATAGCTGTGCAATTCTTTTACACGCCGTTCTACTATTTTGACTTTTTCAGCCGTCGTCTTTACTAGTAGCGCACCTTCTTCGTTTTCCTGCAAACCGTCCCAATGATAGATCGACGTTATCGGAAATATGTTTGCACAAGCAACCAACTTCTCCTCGACCAATGTTCTCCCAATAAATTTGGCTTCGCCCAAACTGCTTGTAGTTATATATATGACCGAGAACAATTTAAGTCACCAAAGTTACATAGTAAAGGCAAGGCAATATAAATGCATATTGATTTCTTATCACCATGGATCCTCATTCCAATAGTGCTCATAGGTTGGGGTGTATTGATTGCCCTTGACAAGAAGGGTTTACTACCGCAAAAATTCGAAGTTTCTGGTCCAATGTTGCTTTGGCGTACTGACCGTGGGAAGGACGGCATAGCGCATATAGCACACAGGTTCAGACCTTTTTGGAAAAAAATGGGAACCCTATGCATTGTAGTCTCAACGATGACGATGATTTTCACATCCATATACATAATTGCAACAGCGATCTTGTTAATCAAATATCCACAAACCATATCTACTGGCGTTACTGCAAGAGAGACCATACTATTCCCAGGTTTAGCGCTCCCAATTACATACGGATTTGCCGCCCTGATCATTGCCATAATAGTTCACGAGTTTTCACATGGAATATTTTCAGTGACAGAGGACATGAAAATAAAATCGCTTGGAATTGCCATACTTGCCATCCTACCTGCAGCATTTGTAGAACCCGATGAAGAAGACATCAAGAAAGCAACATCAAAATCAAGGATGAAGATGTTCTCGGCTGGACCGGCGGCAAACATCCTGGTTTTCATTATATCTCTCTTGGTGTTCACTTATGTGTTATTACCCTTCTTCGCGCCAAATGTAGAAGGGGTGGGCATAGTAGATATCGTTGAAGGATATGCTGTCCAAGAGGCTGGCATGTCAAAAGGAGAGATAATCACTCACGTCGGTGGGACTAGGGTGAAATATGTGGGAGACCTTCAGGAAGAAATACTGAAACATAAGCCTGGCGATGAGGTTGTGATAAAAACAGACAGAAACGTATATTCACTACATCTAAAAAGCGATGATCTAAAAACATATCCATACGACCAGAGCAGGGTAGTCTTAGGAGTTAGCCTTTTTCCTGTCACCGAAGGCTATGATGCCTTAAAGGACCCCGTAGGATTTATCCTTCCCCAGGTAGGAGTCATGTTGACGCCAATACTGGGCTCTGGTTTCTACGGAGCAGATCTGGCTCACCCAAGATGCATGCTCATGATACTGCAACTCGTATTTTGGACTGGACTTCTTAATTTCTGGTTGGGCGCTCTAAATCTGTTACCGGCAAAGCCATTTGATGGAGGCAGATTGATGGAAGAATATGTAAGAGCTTTAGACAAAAAGAACGTAGAACTGATTTCAAATGCCATCAGTGCATTGTTCATTTCCTTGTACGTTGGCTCATTTCTAGCAATCGTCCTGCATGGCGGATTCTAATGAATTTGACGTCCAAGGCTGATTTTTGGGGGGGGCATACTGCTCGGACTCACCACTGATAAAGCAGGTTATATCTACATAACCTCAGAATATGCAGTGGATAGTGTTTGAGCACCAATATCGGGGGTAAATGCTGGATAAATTCCTAGAAAATTCTGGCGGGCGCGTTTGCATCGATTGTCTTCAGGATACAGCAAACCAGTGCATTGATAATATAGAATAGATGTGAGATAGTTATAGTGTGGGAAATTGCAAAACTTTCGAGAGTTGATGGATGCGATTCCAATTTTAGAGGACAGCTCATTATTTACATCAGATGTCTGTCCCCTGTGAGGGGTTTCATTGATGAACGATCCTCTAAAAAGCGTCCATATGCTTCTACAATCTCGACCCCTTCAAGGAAAACAAGACCGTTATTCTTTGCATATAATTTCGCATCCTTTTTTGAAAGCGCCTTGCCGGTGTTCTCGTCCAGCATCTCGCACAGGACCATTGCTGGCGTGATATTCGCCAACCCTGCAAGAGCGACCGATAGTTCGGTCTGACCTTTTCTCTCGCTAAGTAGATTACCGGCTGCCCTCAACAGAGGTACATGCCCAGGTGAGCGGAATTCCTTGCCAAAATCAACTGTTTCACCATTTAAGGAGCGTTGAACTACCTTACTGATTTCTTTGATAGTTAAGGCCCTATCGATATCGGTGATTCCCGTGAAGGTTTTCCTATGATTGACCCAAAGCGAGAAGGAAGAGCTTATATCATAGGGTATATCACCTGGCTTCTCAACCACTTCAGAAATCTCAAAGCCACTGGCATGCCTTAATATATCAGACATAAAGGGCAATCCAAGCCTCTGTGCTGCCATCGGATGTATTGCTATGCATATCAGCCCGCCTGCATCTTTGCGCATGGTAGCAACGTGCTTTGGAGTCATAGCATGTGCTGGCATTACCATATCGGTCTCACCCTCTCGACAGTCAGAATCGTATAGTAACACCATACCCCCATGCCTTAGGGATTCGATTGCCTTAGACATCATAGCAGGACCTTCAAACTAAGCTGATCACCATTCTTTAATCCCAATACATTCCTCAGATTTTTTGAGGAGGTGACTTCTAACAAGTCATTTGGATAATGCGATCTATCCGGAATGATGACAGCGCCTTTTATCTTGCCAATGAGGACATGGAAGCATTTACCTCCACCGAACGTTCTACTTTCAGAGGGGAAACCATGTATCGGGATGCCACTACTTTCGTCCAGTCTTTTCCTGAGAACGGTGCTCTTGTCGGTTAACATAAGATTCAAAGTGCCTGGATACGGCGTGAATCCGAGTTTGCTTTCAAACTGGTTTTTATATCCCTCCAGCGACATATAGTATTGGCCTTCTCCGAGACCTGTGACCACCTTTCCATGAAGTTCAATTTCCTTATCGGCGGGTTCAAAAATCTTTTGATATTCGTAATATTCACTTCTCAATACATCTTTGCCGCTCTGGGTTATCAGGATTCGTTGTCCTTCTGGAACGAAGACCCTGGAGATCAACCCCTCTTTCTCAAGAGCCTGTAGTCGACGAGATGCGGTTTGGGGGCTGGACGAGATTTGCTGAGCGAAGTCAGAAGAGGATATCTGGATTTGTTCTCGAGCGGCGCCTAGTAATGCCAATTTTTTGAGTGCATTGATATGAGCCATAATAAATCCTCAATTTTGACTTGCATATCAATATTGATATGGATGGGCTTTAAAGCTTACGCTTTATATCCCCCACATACTTATGCGCAACTCGTATCGGCTCTGGAAGTTTATGCCCGCGCAAGCAATGTCGAACTATATCAATCGTAGAAATCAGAGAGACCTTGTGCCCTGGAGCTATGATGATCGGATTGCAACCTTTTTTGGATAGGAGGGATGCACCAACATATTGGTCATGCAATAGTATTGGACTGTGCTCACCTATGTTTATTGGCTTCTCGACAATACCGCACAACAACTTCTTTGCAACACCTATTGTTGCCATGTCTAGAGCTACGCCAATGTGCGTCGCCAGTCCAGCTGACCTAGGATGATTGATGCCACATCCATCGACCATTAGTAAGTCGGGCCTTGTCTTCAAAGAGCGAAAAGCACTGATGATTGCAGGACCTTCCCTGAACGAAAGAAAAGAGGGAATATAAGGGAATTCAACCTCTTTTATCGAATACGTTTTTTCGATAACATCCATGGTATCATAGTCCAGGATGACGATCCCAGAGATAATTTTGTCATCGAGAAATGCCTGATCAACTCCCGCTATTGTCTTTAAATCTCCAAACCTATCCTCCACCAATACACGGGATGCAACCATTAATTGTGCCTTGATAAGCGATCCAAAATCTTTTTCAGAGGGAAAGATATCTCTTTTCATTTCATATGCTCTAGGCTTTTCAACACCTTTTTTCCTTTATCAGTAAGATGATAGATCAAAAAGTTACCATCACGCTTTGAATTAATTAGATCAGCGCCTGTCAACTTTTTTAGGTGATACGAAAGTGCTGAGTGCTGATGCCCTGTTATTTCAACCAGAACACAAACACATAGGTCTTTGACCCCTAATGCCCTGAGAATGTGTAATCTGATCGGGTAAGATAGTATCTGAAGAATTGAAGTTACATCTCGGATATCTTCTTCTACTGATGCTTTTACTTTTTCCAAGGTCTCTGGAGATATGACATATTGGCGGATCATCGAAATAGGACCTCGTTTTTTTCAAATAATCCTCATTTAACACGCCTTTCGGACGTAATCAATTTATTTTTTGTATATAAGCAAAGCATGTATGCGTATGCTCCTGATCTGCGACCTCCAAGAAAGTAGTTTACTCACATTGTGACGAGCGCTTGAATCAGAATAATGCCATGTTACATTAATTCTTGCAAGACCTATGAGCTCCTCCACTTCTGCGTTGATGCCAAGTTCATCCAATATGTTCTTCATGTTCGCTTCCAATCTAACAACTAAAATCCTTTATTTAACTTACTCGCAGTCAAAACATTGCACTTTTTCGCCATCCTTGTTAGTCCAAAACTCCTTTCCGCACTCAGCACATTTTACTTTGCTCAGGGTCGATTTAGTTTCCATATACCTAGCCTGCTCTCGCATATAATGCATACATGCACATGGTTCGTTGTTTTTCATTTCATTTCGCCTGCTCCCCGGTAGTTTACATTCCAATCATGTACCCAAATGCTATTCCTGACATTAGGGATATTGTTATCACTAACAAAATGTACAAAAACGCCCTCTTTGCGCCCATAATCCTACCAATGACTATCATGTTTGGCAAGCTCAGCGCAGGACCTGCCAACAGCAATGTCAGCGCAGGACCGCGCCCCATGCCGGAACTGAGCAACATTCCGACGATGGGTACCTCAGTCAGGGTTGCAAAGTACATGAGAGCTCCTGAAACTGATGCAATAGCGTTCGATGTTATTGAATTACCGCCAAGATAGGTTTGAATGATCCAGATCGGAATCAGGTCAACTATGATCCCTGCTACGAACACGCCCGCTAGTAGTAATGGAATTATCATCTTGACCAGGGTCCATGTTTCGCACATCCACTCCTTCTGCTCATCTTTCGTGAGCCATTTAGAGGACAGGACAATAGCGATTGCGATGACCGATATGAGAGTCGGAAACTTGATGCCCCATGAGATCTTGGAGGGGCCGATCACCAAGATTGCAATCAACATTACGAAAATCGATGGCAGTCTACAATTGGGTCTTTGATTATCTATTGGTTGACTGACTGTAGGTATTTGAACGTTCTCTAAAATTTTTTCCTTATTGCGCCTCTCAAACGCAAAAGCCATAACAAGACCGATAAGGATAGACAGCAATACCGCCGATAAAGCTCTTGCAACTCCAAGATCGTAGCCTATCACCTGTGCAGTGTAAACCACAGCAAGTATGTTAATCGCCGGGGTGGAATATAGGAATGCAGTTGCAGGCCCTATTCCTGCACCCCTTTTATAGATTCCAGCAAATAGTGGCAAAGCGGTGCAGCTGCATACTGCCAGAAGACATCCGCTAGTCGCAGCAATTGTATAGGATATGTACCGTTTAGTCCCGGCGCCCAGATATTTCAACAGCGATTCCTTGGACATCAGAGATGCGATCGCGCCTGCCAAGAAGAATGCCGGAACCAAGCACATTAATACATGAAAGGCAAGGTATTCTTTCAGCGAATCTACTCCAACCAAGAGCAAAGCTATTATATCTATCATATCACTCCAATAAAGTATTTAAAATTATATTGAAATACCTTGACTTAAAGATTGGGATTTAAAAATATTTTGAAATGCTACTTTTCGTGCAGATGCTTCAAACTCCAATAAACGTAACGCAAACCATGCAGGATCTGCCTGAACCTATGATGCGTGGAAAACTTGGATTCACCTATCCTCTCCCTAAAACCAACGGGGGTTTCCCCCACCCTCAGCCCACACTTCCAGATATTGTATAGTAGATCATATTCAATCTCAAATCCGTTTGCAATTAAATTGGGAAGAATTTTATCAGCCGCATTTCTAGTAAAAACCCAGCAGCCTGTCTGAATATCCGTCAACTTATATCCATACATCCATGAGGCAACAGTTGAAGTGAAACGATTTATGAATACTGAAAACCACCCAAGGAGCTCCCTCTGTCTGATTATGTCACGGCTACCCAACAAAACGTCAAAGTCATTCTCCTTGAGAGCTTTTAACATTCGCTTGACTTCCCTGGGGTCATTGCTATAATCAGCATCGATAATGCCAAGATGATCGTAATTAGTATTCAGGAATTCTTCCAGTGCTGTTCGAATAGCACATCCCTTGCCCTTGCCATATCTTTGGGTGATGAATTCCCAATTATACTTAAGCGCAACATCCTTCGTTTCATCCGTCGAATGCCCATCCACTACCAGAACGTCAAACTCAGCAGGAATCTCGTCTGCCAATGCTCTTAAAGCCTCTTCTTCATTTAGAGTGGGTAGCAATAAAAGCAAACTCATCTTTCGACCTTCACCGTAATAAAAACTGGACCCCTGATATCTATCTTCTTGTTTTGGCTCTGTATGTATCTGACTGCAACCGGGTCCACCATAAGATTGACATCAGAGTGCGACCTTGCCATTCTTGTTCGAACCTCATCGCATCCGTGCTCAATTTCATGCGCTGCTAATGCGGCAAATCCATCGATGAATCGAATGTTGGTCTTAACTCCCTTGTCGAGCAAATCCTCATATTTCTTCGTCTTGGGAACTCCGAAGATCGATCCATCATGGACCACAACCTCATTGAGAAAGGCTGGTCCGCAGAGCTTTGTGTTTTCCTCTGGTTCAACTATGTACAAAGTGACCTGCTCACCCCCAAGCTCGCCCTTCCAGGCATCAAACCTACAAGGGGATGGTTCATTTCCGTGCTTCTCACATGTCTTGACTATCGCCCTGGCAATTTCCTTCCCGACAGCGGTATCAGGCGTCTTATCGAGAGAGATCATCCCTGCAATTTGCTCGTCGCTAAGACGAAATTCAGCGTACATTTCTGGGAAATGAACCTCTCGTATATCAGAGATGTTCTCGGACAACATGATAATCCTGCCCAATCCGGGACCTGAGTTAAACACAGGATACTTGATGTCATAGTTGGCGAGAGAGACCGGCGAGTACATGCCAATCTCCGTAACTTCAACCCAACCCATTTCTGGATGTTTGACGAACACCTCATAGTTTGTTCCGGGCGCATAGTAAGCAGGGTTACTTGGCTTATGCCTAAATTTTACCTCATAGCCCATTCGACGGAAAAATTCCTCGGTGATGTACTTTCCGTCTTCTATGGTGAGATTTTCGCCCATGACCACCATGCTTAGGTTATAGTGCGCTCTCAGGTGTGTAGCATCCTCTTTTTGCTCTCTCCGAAAACGCCATCCGGCGGTGAACAACATCACCGGCAGATCTCTTTTGTCTTGAACCACCTGAAGCGTCGGAAACCAGGCCGTTGTGATGTGGGACAATAAGGTTAAGGAGGATGGCGTGGGCTTGATATCCTTTAGTTCCAAAAATATCTCGTTGATCAGATAATGCGCGTCCTCCGTTTTTATGCCTAGCCTAGTGACCAAAGCCTCGGTAAAATCCTCTCCACCTACGATATTCTCCCTCTTATAGTCCCTCAAGATACCTTGGAGCTCCTCAAATTTATCGAAGCCCTTGATCTTCTCTTGGATCAGTTTTTTCTTCACGTCGGATAAGCCAATGTCCGGTCTGGGAAGCGTTGCGAGATAATACAGACGATCCAATATTGCTGGTGCCTCAGGCCCGTACTGAAGCCGAACGTGTTGTTCTTCCCAGATTGGCTTGAGCACAACCTCATCAAAGCCCATGTCCAGAAGGATGTCTCTGGCCTTATCCGAATAGATCGTGATCAGATGCTTTTTACCCTTCCTCTTTGGAAACGTAAAGCTCCTTTCACCAATAACAAATCTTGCCGTTTCCGACCAAGTCTTCTCAAAATCCTTTTTGGCCCTCTCTTTGATGCTGCTTGGATCAAATTTCATGATGTTACATCCCAAACGAGGATATTGGTAGTGTATTCTATTATAAATTATCCATATGAGTCACTCTTTTATAGTAGAAATCACATATCAACATCTCAGGTGTTATTGATGGCAAAAAAAGAGGAACAGGGTGAAGAAAAAACAGAGGTAGAAAAGGCAGAGACGAAGGGTTCAGAGGGAATCGTTGCTAAGATAAAAAAATTATTCAGCAGAGGCAAGTGAGATCTTCTCGACATTACCTTTCTCAGATAGAAGCACAACCCTACTAGCCTTAGAATCATCAGCGATTGCGTAGCCGGAGGCATAAGCCAAATGCTTAGCGAAGTCTAAAACGCTAGCATAAGAGGGCATTGCACTTCTGGGAAGCCTCTGTCGTGAGAAGCCCAAGTGCATGTATGCCTTTATTTCTATGTAATCCGGCTCTGCCTTAGCTATCAGGCGCGCATATTTTTCCGGCTCTTTCAGGTTTAAGCCTTCTACGAGCGTGATTCTGACCACCGTCCTCGTATTTAAAGTGGATAAAAGCTCCAAGGATTCATTTATTTTTGGCCATCTGTCCTGGATGGGGTTGCAAATTCTGGCATAGGTTTCTCTGTCCGGCGCATTCAAGGAGACATATAGCTGCGTGGGCTCTACTTTGGCAAGCATTTCCGGATTCGTCCCGTTCGTCACGAGAAAGGTGCTCATTTTACGCCTGTGAAATTCGTCGATCAACTCTGCCAGAAAAGGGTATAAAGTCGGCTCGCCTACGAGAGATATTGCTGCATGCCGAGGATGTTTGGCTTCCTCAAGCTTACTGAGATTTGTCGTAGCTGAGCCGGCATAGCCTGAGATCAGCCTCATCTGCTCACCCATGCAGCCGTCCACAATGCTTTCAGGAGAGTCCCATTCGTGTTTCGGCAGGGTCATTTCTGTGGGACGCCAGCAGAAAAGGCAGCGATGATTGCACTCCAATGAAGGTGTCATCTGTAAGCACCTGTGAGAGGATATGCCGTAGAATTTCGACTTGTAACAAGCACCCTCATCCCTGAGAGATTTTTTAAGCCACAGGCAGGGCTTGACTGCGCTATGCTGACCTACCAAATGATGCCCTTGTTTACTAAGCAGATTTGCATAATTCTCTTGCTGCAATTAAATCTCCTTTTGGTCTTTAGCGCAGATTAGATATATCGATTTAACTCTAAGAAATAGTTTCGGTGCGCATATTAGGGATTATATTGGATATGCAATATATTTGAGAGTTGGCGGGTGGCGTAAAGGATAAGAACACTTAGATATATGCTAGTTTAAGCCATATAAATGAAAAAGATAAAAAGTCTTTTGGATAAATTTTTGATGTGAATAGACGAAACGAATAAATAGTTCAAATATAAAGCTCATTTTGGGAGTTTTGAGGATCATGTTATGATATAACGGATTAAGTGATTAGCAGTTACAATATAACAAAATATGACGAGTTTTATTTAATTTGTTAAAACCAAAGAGGCAAATATGGACATACATCGATCATGCAAAATAAAGGATTTAAATTGGGGATCTCTGCCAGAAATATATAGTAAATTTAAAAAGCTTAACCTAGATTTAGACTTACATAGTGCAGAAATTAATAGATTTCCTGATAGTATTACGTTCAATACACTCGATGATGCCTGTGAAAATGCAAAGAAATATGGAAGTCCCAAAAGTTATACTCTATTTTTTAGAGGTAGTGAATTATCATCACCAGCCTTAATGATAGGTAGGGTCAATCAGAATTTTTTATATGTTAAATTAAGTGATGTAGATAATGTTGATTTAATAGACCCTATTACTGACTTTTTAGGATTAGAACCTGATGAACCTGAAAGTCTGCCACCTGCTGCCCAAAGGACTGTTTTTATCGCACACAAGTTTGATAAGAAGGGGAATGAAATGTCGGATAAACTGGCCTATTTTTTAGGATTATTAAAATTTGAAGTTAAAACAGGTCGTAGTTATTTGCCCTCTTCAACATCTGAAAAAGTATTAGGACGCATAAAAAGTCAATCAGTAATTATTCTTATTAAAACAGTTGACGATGATGACACTTGTGATGATACTTGGCTAACACAAGAATCAATAATAAGTAAATTGCAAGGCAAACCATTGATAATTATTAAGGATACTAATGCCAAATTTAAGCCTGGCATATTATCAGACCACGAATACATATCTTTTACTTATCCCAATATAGAAATGTCTTTTATACCACTATTGGAAGGCTTAAGAGAATTAGGATATTTGTCATTTAAGAGAACATAATTATATTTTAGCACTCTCACATCATCTTTGGTACTATAATCTTTGAAATCCCATACACAATAACTTAACAGAAATCTCTAAAAAAAACATATTTATTTAGCATTGTACTTTAATTTGGATTTGAATGGAAAGAGACGAGCTCTTAAAGATTTCATTAATATTGGTGGCTTCGCTTATCGTCAGAGTTCTACTTTTTCCCGCCGAAGGCTATTACATAGACACCAACACGTTTACAGCCTGGCATATGGCAGCAGCAGAAGGACTGCGTACCTTCTATGACAGGATATGGTCGGACTATCCCCCTTTCAGCGTTTACATATTCTGGATATTTGGTAGCGTTGCCAAGCACTTTTCTCTTTTCAACACCAGCCATTTTGTTTATCTGTTAAAGCTGCCCTCAAACCTCTTCGACCTGGGCATCTCCCTTTTAATTTTCTTTTTTTTGCGTAAAAAAATTGGTTTTAATCATGCCGCTTTCATAATGGCGATCTATGCCTTCAACCCGGCAACCATTTACAACCTGGCCGTTTGGGGGCAGATGGACTCGATTTACACCTTTTTCATGATTTCCTCTTTACTACTTCTCATCTATGAAAAGCCGGAATTGTCAGCCGCCTCTCTCGCCATAGCCATGCTGACCAAACCCCAGAGCATTGCCATTCTGCCAGCCATAGCCCTCTTCATCCTCAAGAAATATGATGTAAAGAGGATAGTGACATCCCTTGCAGCTTCTGCTGCCTCGGTCTTTCTCGTCATCCTGCCCTTTAGGTGGGATAACCCCCTTGAATTCCTGATTAACATATATTCCACCGGCTATGGATACTATGCTTTCAACTCGGTAAGCGCCTACAATATCTGGGCATTCGCCGGTTTTTGGAAGCCAGACTCGATAGAGTTGTTGTTTCTAAGTTGCCATGTATGGGGCATCATCTTGTTTGGGGCGCTTGTGTTGTTCGTGCTTTATTGCCTGAACAAAAGAGATGACACGGAATCGCTGATCTTCTCCTCCTTCCTGCTCTCTTTCGGATTTTTTATGCTGATGACGAGGATGCATGAAAGATATATGTTCCCGGTATTCGCCCTTTTGGCGTTGATCATGAACCATGAAAAAATAAAGAAGATCTATGGCACCCTGGCTGCCACATACCTATTCAACTTGGCATATATTTTGAGTTTTATCAGCGGGGATAACTTCGTCCCTGATAATGATCTATCCTTAATGATTTTACCCCTGATAAATCTGGCAATACTCGTATACTCCCTGTACATCATGCATTCACCTCGTTTTCCTAAGAAAATAGAGTTGAAAGATGGAGGGCTCAATTTAAAAAAGCCTGACCTGAAAAAGTTGGTAGAGATGATTCCTGACAGAGAGGTCGTGAGTAAAATCAAGATTACAAGGCGGGACCTTGCAGTGATGTTCATCCTTACCATCACCTTTTTTTCCATCACAGTTTTCAACCTGGGGTCCACAGAAATGCCGGCAACAGAGTGGCACTCCATAAACGAAGCAGAGAGCTTTTACATAGACCTCGGATCTGTGCAAACCGTCGACAGGATTGCAATTTTAATCAAAGACGAGAATGCTACAAATGTGGATATTTACAGTGGAAGTCCGGATCACTGGAATTTTTCCATAAATTATGCGAGGTCTGGAGTCTACTATTTCTGGGATGATGTACCGATAAGCAGTTGTGACGCCCGGTACATCAGATTTGACTTTGAAGATTCTTCAGCAGATATCCTGGAAATAGCAGTATTCGGCAACAAAAAGAAACTCGAAATAAAGGATATAATTGACAGATATGGAAATGCTCAGTCAGATGGAAGGCAGTTAAAGAACCTGATAGATGAGCAGGTTTTAGTGGAAGAGCCTCTGACATATAAAGCAGGCACATATTTCGATGAGATATATTTTGTGAGAACTGCTTATGAGCATATAGAGCTCAAAGAGCCTTTTGAGTGGACCCATCCCCCGCTCAGTAAACTCATAATAGCTTGTGGAATCCTCTTATTTGGTTCCAATCCATTTGCTTGGAGGATACTGGAAGTGCTATTTGCCACGTCAGTAATCCCCATCATGTTCATGTTCGGCAAGAAAATTTCCGGTACTTCTCTCGGGGGATTTATAGCCGCATTTCTCATGACATTTGACTTCATGCATTTCGCAGAAACCAGACTAGCAACAGGAGATACTTTTATATTCTTTTTCTTGATCCTGATGTTCTACTTTTTCTTCGACTATTTCCAGGGAGCCTTTAAAAAGGGCTGGAAAGAGGCGGGTCTACCCTTATTTTTAAGCACCCTATTTTTTGGTCTTGCCTTCTCAACGAAGTGGTATGCAATGTACGGGTTTATGGGGATGGCTTTTCTGTTTGTCCTCCTAAAACTAAAAGAATTTGCATCGAGTGAAAAGAAGGATAATGTGCAAAAATACTTGTTTTACCCCCTACTAATCACCTGTTTTTCACTAGCGATTTCGATAGCCATCTACATGCTAACATACATACCCCACATGCTGGCAGGCCATAGTTTAGGGGATGTGATAAACCTCCAGTTTACCATGTACGGGTATCATTCGTCTCTCACTGCACCACACCCATTCGCCTCATCTTGGTGGAGCTGGCCCTTAATGCTCAAACCGATGTGGATTTATGGCAATAATTTAGATGGGATCGTTTCAACCATCGTTTTAATGGGGAATCCAGCCATATGGTGGGTCGGCATAATATTCTTAATTTTAACAGCCACAAAAATGGTGAGAGATGGAGACAAAACCTGTATGTTCATAGTAGTGCTGTTTCTTTTCCAATGGCTCCCATATGTCCCGATTTCAAGGGCGTTATTTATATATCACTTCTACGCAAATTTGCCTTTCATGGTACTTGCCATTACATATGGGATGAATAATTTGTGGAATGAGAAGACAAAATGGTTCGTCATCTTTTATTTGATGGTGACATTGATCCTATTTTTTATCTACTATCCCGTGATATCCGGATGCCCCATATCATATGAATATAAAGAAGGTCTTAGATTGTTAGAAAGTTGGATATTTTAAAGTAAAGAAGGTGCAACAAAATGAACGTAATTCTATTTATCTTATTTGCTGCCGTTACTGCTGCCTTTGGACAGTTAGGATTTAAGCTGGGAATGAATCAGGTCGGAGAAGTGAGCAAACTATCCCCAAGCGTTCTCTTGGAAATGGTCTTTAATCCCTATGTATTAATTGGTCTTGTTCTGTATGGAGCCAGCACAATTTCTTGGCTGGTAGCATTATCCAAAGAAAATCTGAATTTCGTCTATGCCTTCACAAGCCTGATACTGGTAATGGTTTTTCTTCTCTCCTTCGCGGTCTTAGGAGAGAGCGTTACGATATACAATACTCTTGGGTATTCCCTGATCATTTTGGGCTTGTTGATAATCTTTTTTTACCAGAGGTAAAATGAGAGTATCAGTCATATTCCCAGCTTATAACGAGGCAAATAAAATAGAAGTGGCAGTGGAGAGGACTAGGGGGATTCTCAATAAAAATAAAATAGATACGAGCTACGAGATCATTATAGCAGAGGATGGAAGCACCGACGGAACAGACAAAATTGCGAAGAGTTTGGCAGAAAGGTTTGAAGCTATAAAACACATACACAGCGATGTTCGACTGGGCCGGGGAGGGGCTTTAAAAAATGCATTTAAAAATGCAAGCGGTGAGATCATGGTTTACATGGATGTCGACTTGGCGACCGATATCGAACAATTGGATGAGTTGATAGGCAGCATAAGAGAGGGATACGATTTTGCTACTGGGTCCCGAATGCTGCAGGAGAGCGAGGCGAAAAGAACCTGGAAGAGGAGCATAGCAAGTAAAGGATATAATTTTTTGATAAGAACCCTTCTAAGATCCGAGATAAGAGATCACCAATGTGGATTTAAATCTTTTAAAAGAGGGCCCTTGTTTGATTTGCTGGACGAAATTAAAGATCAACACTGGTTTTGGGATACGGAACTGCTAGTTCGGGCGCAGAGAAAAGGCTACAGCATCAGGGAGTTTCCCGTGAACTGGGCCCATACCGGTGCGACCAAGGTGGATTTAATAAAAGATGTCATCGAAATGGGCTCTCAGGCTTTCAGGCTCTGGTGGGAGTTGGATGTTTTGAAGACCAAGTGACTGATAAAGTCAAGTCAAGTCAATAAATCATTTTAGATATCAAATCGGTTCCAAGGTCTAAGGAGGTTTATTTTATTGATAGAAGGCGAGACCGCCCATAGTACCCAGCAGTTGAATGCTATTTAATAACTTTCTTGCATTTCATATTGGTCGTGCAATATTTAAAGAAGGTATTTTTGAGGGTTAGACGACCGCAGCTCAGATCACATCGATTCCGGGGCTGTTATCCCCAACAAATTCAAGACATTAGCCAAAACGATTCTTGCACATTCCACGAGGGCTAATCTCGCTTTTCTCAGGTCATCCTCCGCCTTGAGCACCGGGACATGGAGATAGAACTGGTTGAACTTCTCAGCAAGCTCCCTGGCATAGATGGCAACGATGTTTGGCTTCAGATCATGTGCAGCAGAAGATACAATGCTGGGGAAGAGCGCCATCTTCTTGATCAGCTCTACCTCAGATGGCTCTTTGAGCAGGGAGGGATCGAAATCTTCCAAGCTGGCTTTGCTGAGAATGCTACACGCCCGGGCATGTGCATATTGAATGAAAGGAGCGCCCTGCTTCTCAAAATCAAGGGCCTCTTCCCACCTGAAAGTCATCATTTTTTCAGGAGCCACCTTAACGATGTCAAATCGGACCGCGCCCATCCCAACGGTGCCTGCTATCTTTCGTTTTTGATTTTCCGGTAGATCAGGCCTTCTTTTTTGGACCTCCATATAAGCCCTATCAAACGCCTCGTCCAGCAGATCATCGAGATCTACGACGATGCCAGCTCTAGTGGACATCCGACCTTCAGGCAATGAGACGAACGAGTAAAACACGATTTTAGGCTCCCTTTCGATTCCAAGTAGTTTAAGAGCTGTTTGTAACTGGGACATTGCCAATTTCTGGTCCTCACCAAGCACGTTTATAACGACATCGGCGTGATCAAATTTCCAGATATGGTATGCTATGTCTCGGGTGGTGTACAGCGTGATGCCGTCGGACCGCGTCAGTACGAAGTCCTTCTCAAGTCCAAATTCCCTTAGGTCAAGCGTTAATGCACCATCCCTTAGAGAGGCATATCTTGTCTTTTTCAGTTTCTCGAGGATTTTACCCACAGACCTGTCTCTCACAAATTGGGATTCCCACACAAATCGATCATAGTGAATATTGAGTCTCTCCAACGTTTGTCTTTGACCCAGCATGCAGCTTTCTACTACTTTCTTGAATCTCTGGATTGTCTCAGGGTCACCAGACTCGTACTTTGCCAGAATCCCGCCGATTTCTATATCTATTTCCGGATCTTCAGAGATGAGTTCGTTTGCCCTCCGATAGTACCTTACTATGTCATGATCTGACTTACCAAGTTCACGTGCTGGTGTTGGTAGAGTGCTCGGATCAATTTTATCGTATCCCCAAACGATAGTGGCTATTTGCCTGCCCATATCGTTTACGTAAAACTGTGTATCGACCTCGTAGCCCGCTCTCCTGAGAATCCTGGCGAGGGCGTCACCTATTATCGGATTCCTGCCCCTGCCAACATGGATGGGCCCGGTAGGATTGACAGAAGTATGCTCCAGGATGATTTTTTCATCCTTTTTGGGCAAAGAGCCATAGTTCTCGCCCTCTGTGGAGATTTTCTCGACGGTATCTTCCAAGAACACCCTATTGACATAAAAGTTGACGTAGGGTCCTATGACATCTGCTCTGTCAACATAGGACCTCTTTGGAATTTGAATTTTTTTAAAGATTTTTGTTGCGATAATTTGAGGAGATTCCTTATATTTTGAGGAGAGCTTGAAGGCCACAGAAGAGGCCATATCTGCATAGGCTGACGTCTCTAAGCACATATCTTCGGCCTCATATCCTGCCGCTTCAACCGCTTCCTGTAATAAAGATTTGACCCCATTTTTAAACTCTGGGAACATCAGATATCAGTCCTAAATCTCAGCAGAGCTGCCACGCCCCCAAATGCGTTCATCAGCTGCTCCCCTTCTTCGAAATCCGTTGAGATAAACTCTATGGAAGAGGCTTTCTGATCTGCCAATTGCGATAGTTCTGCCACAAGCTCTGCATTTAACTCTTCCGAGATCAATAGGGTATCAACTGCACCCAGTTTAACGTTTTTCCTGACAGAGTCCATTCCATATGCGGCCAATCCGTTATCCGTCACTATCTCCTTCATGAACCTATCCATGAGCTTCTTTTCCCGTATCAGATCCAGACCGGCAAGCACTTCATGCGATGCGTCCAATATTTCATACAAGCCGGATTCATCCGTATATGAAATGTCAAATACCCCAAGAATCTTTTGTTGTAGTTCATGGTGGAGATATTCCCCACCGATGAATTCCTCCTTTGTCGGACTTGGCCCACCTACAAGAATGCCATCCAAATCCTTGACCCCAAGAAATATCTCGCTTGCCTTATCACCGATCCTCTTATAAAATTCGTTTATCGATATCAATCTCAACCTTTCGAATCTGCGTGCAGATTGCCCGCCCCTGCTCTGTTTGCCGGGAACGTTAGATGTCATGTGTTTGATTGCTTCGATGTTTTTTCCACGAAGCACGCCAATAGTTGCCTCTCTCCTATCCAATACAAGCAAACCATAATTTTTCTTTTCCTCGAGCATTTCCTCTAGGGGTGTAAGTACGAACTCAGAACCGCATCTATACTGATAGGACATGATGGGTTCAGGTGGCTCCAGAACCAACGTCTCCATGGTGGTTTTATCTCCACCGAGAGAGATGTTTCCACAAAAAATGACCATTCCATTTTCCGGGGGTTTTTTAAAGTACTTAAGCCTGGCCATGATTGAGGACAATGCACTCTGGACATTGGTCCTAGTGGATTTGGATTTTATGTTCGCTGCCTGACCGTGTTCATCTCTTAGCTGCGCCACGACATCAGATATCTGCTTATCTGGCGGGATGTAGATTGTGACCAATTCTGTACCTTTTCCAATTTTTTTCCTCAGTTCATCTAATTTTTGTTTGAACTCGTATTTTTTACGCGTCTCTAACATTCAAACCTCTTGCATATGTTGTATTGATGCCATTAACTTAAGGGTTGTCTCAAGGAATGCCATAAGTAGTTAAAAGTGAGCCTGCTGTCACCAGGGCGAAATGCCAACCAAGAATCTAAATTAAAAAGGTCTGCATACCTATACTTATCAGAATTCATAAGTGATGTCTTGCATGATCTTGTAATCCTCAAAGATGTCTCCAAAGGCTTGGTAAAAATAGGCACATGCCCTTTTTAGGCCGATTTTACCCTCGATTGTGAGCCCATATGTGCGCTTTCTTCCGATTTGCTCAGATTGAATTAACCCTTTGCTCTCCAAATCGGTGAGGGTCGGGTATAAAGTTCCAGGATTGGGAGTATAGCCCTTCCTTTTAGCTATTTCTCCTGCCAGCTCTTGCCCATACATTTGTTTTTTGGATAACAACCAGAGGATCATGAAGGATAGCATGCCTCGCATATCACAACAAGCAGGCGGATCGTATATCATATAATTATTATTGGACATCCATTGCTTTTAAAGTTTCTGATTAAAAGAGACTTACTCCCTAAAGTCGATTTTGACCCTAAAATCTGGCTTTTCTCTTATTTAGGTCAAAGCTCACGAAAAATATCAAACATCAATTCAAAAATCAAGCAGCATCACATAATTCCCATAGAGTATATATGTACTGATGGCATAGTTCCATTCAAAAATATAATAGTGCGAGTCTTTTTCAACACAAATTAAAACATTATCAGCTGAGGAAAATCAAGTAAATTAAGAGTAGATAGCTATTAGATACAATGGGATACAAGTAGGATGACTTCTAATCTAACGAATCAGAACTTTCCTTTTCTGAATCTCTGTAGGTCTTATGTTACCCTCTATTGCCACCAAATTCTCACTACTTCTTAGAGGAGAGCCTTATATCAGTCCCAACATGTTCATTCTTGATAACAGCATTGACGATATTTTTCGGATCTGTACCGTTTAGCACGATCGTTGGAATCTTAGATCTCTCGATGATCTTTGCAGCAAGGGGATCGATCACTGACCCTGCCCCCGCCTTCATCTCTATATTCATCACAATATTGACCAACTGCTTTGGTGTGATCTTATCAAGCTTTTTGGCGCTTGGGTCTACTCTGGGGTCCTTAGTATAAACTCCGTCGACTGATGTTGCGTTAACGAGAAGGTTCGCTCCAATAAATTCAGCCAATATTGCTGCAGTAGCATCCGTTGTTTGACCTGGGGTGACGCCCCCCATCACCACTATCTTGCCAGATGATGCAGCACTCTCGGCTTCTTTGTAATCCATTGGGGGCGTTGGATATACGTCTCCTGATAGAGCGGAAATCAACAAACGTGCATTCAGTCTGGTTAGATCGATGCCTATAAGATCGCAAAATGCTTCATTCGCACCTAAATCCCTAGCAATGCGAATATATTCACGCGCGATAGCACCCCCTCCGACGACGATAAAAACCCTGTGTTGAGCTGCTATCTCCTTTATCGCCTCTGCATATTCCCTAAACCTTTTCGAGTCCAAGTTGGGCACAATTATTGAACCGCCTATTGATATTACCACTATCATGGATAGATTGTTACATGTATATGTATAAATAAATAACATAAGCACAGAATCAGGATATGCTGAGGGCTTTGTGGCGATGGTTATATACCATACATACCATAGTATCGCAAGATTTGTGGAAAAGAAGTAGTGAATTTTATAAGTGCCATGCCCATAAGTGTTATGCCCAAGGTACACGAAAAGCTTCAACGCCCGCCAAAAGCGCGACTGGATCTAAAATACCATCTCAGAAAAATACATATACCATGGCAAATATACCAAAGTAACAGAGGGGGTGGAGACGTCAATATATCATAGTATAGTACAGTAGAGGAAAAAAGTTGAGATTTAAATCAGCTTTCATGATTTGGATTGTATTGCTTTTAATTACGATGCCGATCGTGTCAGCTACAGATACCCAAAGATCCAATTATATTCACATCGAAAGTGTGACCATGACTTTTGAAGGGGATGATATGAATGTTACCGTTAGATACAAACTTGACCTATTCGCTAAGCTCTACATGCTGCTTTTCGGCACTAAAGTCGTAGAGCCGAAGTTAGAGGGCATCTTTGCTGAATTTGAAAGTGTCGAGATAAAAAATGTATCGCAGGATGGTGCTGAGATATTTGCCGTTGATGTGCTGATCCAAGAGGATGAAACTTATCACATACGCCAACATAAACTGGGACAAGAGGTAGGTAGACTCTTTATAGTATTCCCAGACAATCACACCATTACTTTTGAGGATGTAAATACGGTGCCATCCATAACTTACTCATATTGATCGCTTCTTAGGCTTTTTAACGCTTTTACCAAAAATGGATGGCAAGTGAACTACATAGGTCCCATTTTCTTTAAGCGCCATGATGATTTCTTTTCGATCGAGCAGGGTTTTGATATTAAGTTCGTAGGAGCCGGGACCAAGTATCTTTATGCTTTCAATCCTTTTGATGGGCTCAGGGCTTGGGATGTCCTCTGTGGGCACTTCAGACTTTTCACCAACCTCTACCTTACTTATCAGCTCATCTATCGTAGATGCCTTTGGCAAGGCTTGCTCTTCGCCCATCACGTAGAGAAATTTATTCCACCCACAACTTGGACAGCCGCTTAGAATCTCCTGTGATCCGTCCCTGAACAATTGCCCACACCTGGTACATTTATGTGGCATTTCTACCTCTGCGATCGCACAGAAACCATTGCGCTGATAAAACCATGATCTCTTCGCAACGTCTTCAGCTGATCCGCAGGTCCTACGACTGTCAATCGGGTCTCTATAACTTTTTTACCAAGCAACCTATCAAGAAAAGAGGATTTTTGTCTGCTAGGATAGCTTTCTATTTCGATGCCGACGAAGTTATCTGGTGTGATCTTAGCCATGGTTATTTCGATTAACTTTGCTTCCTCTTCTGGCGTTAAACCTCTCTCAAGAATGACGATGTTGCCTTTCCTAACCCCCTCCAGAATGAGGTTTATCTTTTCCATGGAGGTCATGGCTGAGGTAAAGTCTTCAGATATCATGTCTATCTGAACCCCTTGCACCTTAGTCTTTCCTTTAGTCTTCTTCGCCATCTTATCACCCAAAGTGGTTAGCTATTGCTTCATAGAGTTTATCTATGTTTAGCCCTTCCAGAGCAGAAATCGGAATTACAGGATGCTGGGGGAATGCGCTCTTTATCCTAGCTGGTGAGGCTTCCTTTAGGTCTATCTTATTTGCAACAATTAACAGGGGCAATTCTCGGGCTTCCATATTGCCTACAACGGTAACATTTACCTGTGTGAATGGGTCCTCTGTGGCATCCATGATCAACAAAATTCCATCCAGATCGTCCAACCATTTGATGGCTTCAATAACGCCTTCTGTCGCCTCTTTTGCGCGACGCTTAGCCTCCTTTTCCTCCAGCCCAAATTCCATAAAATCGTGAAAATCAACCTTCGTCGCCAAGCCAGGTGTGTCCACAATGTCCAAAGTCACAGTAGCCCCATTAGCATTGATTACCACGCCCTCTCTTTTCCTGGCGCGACGAGTCTCATGAGGGATCTCTGATACAGAGCCCATCACGTCCCCACTCCAGTCCCGGACGATCCTGTTCGCCAAAGTGGTTTTTCCAGCACTTGGTGGGCCATATATACCTATGCGCGTCGCCTTCTTTTTGAATATCTTTTTGAGCCATGTCGGCAGAATGCGCCTGATCCCTTTTATTATACCCATCTCATCCCCTCTTGTATATGATTATATTATATATAAACCATACATAAAAACCTACAGTATGCTCCACATATCATATATATTTCTATTTATTTGATGTGGTCGTGACCCTTTTATATTTATAAACCATACCATACATACATATATTATCTATCGTGGTGGCGTGTTGAAATGGAGACAAAAATGTCAGTGCGGGAAATCATGACAAGGGAGGTGATTACTGCTGAGAAGGATACGAAGGCATCAGAAGCAGGAGAGAAAATGATAAAACAAAATGTTGGTAGCCTGATCGTGACTGAGAAGGGGGATCCCATAGGTGTCGTGACCGAACGAGACCTTGTGCTAAAAATAATCTCAAAGGACGTGAAGCCTAGTTCTATGACTCTGAAAGACATAATGACTCAACCGCTGATCACCATTGAACCCGACGAAAGCATTAGTGAAGCAGCACGAAAAATGGTCAGATTAAACATAAGACGCCTGCCAGTCATCGAAAATGGAAAACTGGTTGGTATCGTCACCGATACAGACATGATTGCAGTTTCTTCTGAGCTTACCTATATCCTTTCAGACATCATCGAGATGAATCGTGAACACGTCTCATTTCAAGAAAGTAAAAAGTTAACACAAAGTATTTGCGAAAGATGTGGAGGTTTTTCGGCGTCTTTAGAGCTCGTAAATGGAACACTGGTCTGTGAGAGCTGTAAGGATAGTGGGTTTTAGTTTAGTAGTAGAGTAGGAGTGATTAAAAATCATGAAAGTCCAAAGCATAATGTCTAAGAATCCCGTATTTGTCAAAGATGATGAGTTCATGACCAGAGCGCGTCAATTGATCCGAGATTCGCACTTCAGGAGTTTGCCGGTAGTTGATAACGCTCGTAAAGTCACTGGAATTATCACGGAAGAGGAGGTTCTAAAAATTACATCCACCAAGTCAAATGTGACCGTCAAAGGATTTACCCGAGAGTGCCCGATAGTTACACCTTTATGTGACATAAGAGACGTCGCAATGACGATGGTAAACGTCAAGATGGGCGGACTGCCCGTAGTCAGGTCCTCACAAGACAGGGAATTGTTGGGGATGGTCAGCATGGTGGACATATTTAAAAATATAGATCTCGATAAGGTTCCTAACAAAGAGGTAAAGGAAATAATGACCTCCAAAGTCAAAGCTTTTTCCCTTAAAGACCCGGTATCAAAGGTATGGGCAAACATAATTGAGCTGGGATATTCTGGATTTCCTGTAATCAAAAGCAAGAGAGAGATCGTAGGTATGATCACTCGCCAAGACATAATCAGAGCTGGTTGTGCCAGGAGCGGTAAGGAGTCCCCCCCGGTAGAAAAGATGATGAGCACCCAGATATACTCGGTTGATCCCGATGCTACAATAAAAGAGGCTGCATTAATGATGATGAAACATGACATAGGCAGATTGCCGGTTGAAAAAAATGGCAAATTGGTTGGCATAGTCGATAGATACGACTTGACGGAAGCGGTGATACGATGAGAGGACGTGAGGGTTCCTCCCCATTTGATAGGGGGCCTGTAGAGTTCAAATCACGAGTTTCATCCCGCCCGGGAGATGTGATGATGATCGCATCCAAGGACGTGGTCACCGTTCCACCTACTATGACGATCATGGGGATCGTGAAAACGCTGGTAACCTACGGCTTTCGGAGAATACCCATCGCAGATGCCGGAACACGCCGACTCGTAGGAATCGTTACATCCATGGACCTGATCGATTTTTTTGGCGGAGGAGTACGACATAATCTGGTAGAGAATAAATACGGTGGAAATCTGCTCGCTGCCATAAATGCCGAGGCCAGAGAGATAATGGAAAGCGATGTGATAACACTGACAGAGGATAAATCCCTGAAGGATGCATTGAACACGATGATCAGGCATAAAACCGGCGGATTGCCCATTGTAAATCCTAAGAGCCAAATAGTTGGCATAATCTCTGAGCGCGACTTCTTGGGCCTGATCGCCGGGAAGAAGGCCGGGAAGTCAGTCAGTGAATACATGAGTAAAAGCGTGGTAACCGCACCTCCAAACATGTCTTTAAAGGAGGCTACCAAGGTCATGGTCAGTAACGTATTCAGGAGACTGCCGGTAGTCGTGGATAACATATTATTAGGGATGATAAATGCCACTGATGTCGTCAAGTTCCTCGGGGGCGGGGAGGTATTCAACGAACTAATCACCGGCCATGTAGACGAGGCTTTTAGCCTGCCGATCAAGACGCTTATGACCTCAGACGTCGTCACCATAGGGCCTGATGTCGACATCGGCATCGCAGCAGAGATGATGATGAAAAAAGAGGTGGGATCGCTGCCTGTCCTAAAGGAAGGGAAACTGGTGGGAATAATCACCGAAAGTGATTTCTTAAGGGCGCTGGCTTGAGTTAGGGCGCTAACCTATCGGTTTATGCGGAAACGATTTTGATTTCCTCTTCGGTTAGGCCATATAAATCATAAAACATCTGATCAATAGCTTTACCCTTCTTCCCAATGGACGTCAATTAACAGTTTAAGCTTTGAAATACTTAAACTAAAATCTCCTGAAACTTTCGAGTGTTCTTATAGTCTCAGCCAAATTTCGCATTTTTTCTTGGAAAAGGGCTTTCGTAAACTAAACCTGTTGTTCCTTCAATAGTGGACCGATGTAGATTTATTAATCGTTGTAAGGGATCTCTGTAATAAGGTATTTTCTCATCAGGTTTTATTCCTTTACGTTGATGAGATGCCTTTATTGTTTCATAATCCCATTCGTCGTACTTCCAATGCTTTTCAAAAATGAACCAAAAATAATCATAATATCTGTTGAGTTTGGCAAAATAATCTTCAAATTTGGCTAAATCTTTAATTTCATATCTATTCGCGAAATAGTCTACTAATGATCTAAGATAGTATTGGTTAATCTTTAACACATAAAGTAGACAGAGTTCAGATAAGTAGTGATCATAGAAATAAAGTTCGCTTAAATTATCAATTATTGAGACGGAATAAGATCCAATATTCCGTCGTCTTTGCCAAAAAATTTTGTGCAGTCCTTCGTTCGTTATGTGTGTAAAATTACTTAAAAAATTATAGTGGACTTGAGTAGCATTATCTTCTTCAACACTGATTAGGTTGTTAAGTTTTAATGCTTCGCGGACTTTATCAAACTTAATAAAATCTCGATAAAGTCTTTTGTAATGTTCGTGACTTTTCTGAGCTATATCTGGTAGATAGGTGCCATCTCTAATCGGCGGAATTCCATTAATAAAAGCTGATTGAGGATCGTATTCTATAAACACGAAGTAATAAACAGGGATGAGTTTACTTTTATTATCTACCCCAAATATGCCTTCGTAGGTTACAATAATTGATTTGTAATCGTTGCCCGATGGCTTTATATCTAGTATATGTAGTTTTTCACCTCTTGCTTGAGCCCCTTTAATATCTTCTACAAACTTATCGTAAATGTCTTTCTTATTTTTTTCTGTGCTTGTTTTTATCTTATATGAAATTTTATATTTTGTGCCCTTAAGCATGAGCAAAAATGTGAAATAACTCTCGAATACAGACCTAGTAAGTATAAATCCTTCTGTGTAATTTCCTTTTAAGGTTAAACATACAATAGAATGGAACATCTTTAATTGTTCATGAAATATATCAATAAGATCACTTTCATACGAATAAGAAACCTCTCCAAACCGAATCTTGGAAGATAACTTCTCAGATAATTCTAGACCGCTAAAAACGTCATCAAGGAGTTCTTTATGTTCTTCCTCGGTATTTACTCTAATTTGCTCGTTTCTCATTATAAATCTCCTTTATCCGATTAAAAGCACGTTCTGACGCCTCATCCTCTCTCCACTCACGATTTCGTTGTACAAGATTGTTCAAATAATGGTTAGAAAAAAGCTTGCTGTTCCGCATGAAACTCAGGCTTAACTGGACCGTTGATATACCTCAATTATCCGACACTATTCCTTGTATCCCCAACCCCTTAAATAAACCTCCTTGGATATAACTTGTCAAAAACTAACAATAAAAGCCACGAAATGAAAGCGCCCGCTATTTTAAAAACTCCCCAATCCTCTCCAGCGCCTCTTTTATTTCTTTTCGCGATACGGCATATGCACACCTAATAAAGCCTTCCCCGGAGTCTCCAAACACATCCCCAGGCACAACCGCCACTTTTTGCTCTTTGAGGAGCTTTTCCGCAAAAACCTCTGAGGTCATGCCAGTGCTCTCCACCGACGGGAAAGCGTAGAATGCGCCTTTCGGCTCAAAGCAGTCCAAGCCAAGATCGTTCAGTCCCTTGACGATCAGCCTTCTTCGCCTGTCATACTCCCTGACCATGGAAAGCATCTCCTCCCTGCAGTTTCTTAAGGCCTCGATGGCAGCCATCTGTGCCGTGATCGGAGCGCAGAGCATCGTATACTGATGAATTTTCAGCATTGCAGCTATGACTTCCGGGTTAGAAGCCGCATAGCCGAGCCGCCAACCGGTCATCGCATAGGCCTTGGAGAAACCGTTGAGCAAAATCGTTTTGTCATACATGCCATCCAGAGAGGAAAAGCAGGTATGGGTCCCATCGTATGTGAGCTTGTCATACACTTCATCAGATATCACAAATAGGTCATGATCCTTCACTATGTCCGCTATTCCTTCCAGGTCTTTCTTCCCCATTATTGCACCAGTCGGGTTGTTTGGGTAGGACAGGATTATTGCCTTTGTCTTTTTCGTTATTTTAGCCCCTATCTGCTCAGGAATTACCTTGAAATCATTGCACCTGTCTGTCGACACCATCACGGGTTTTCCGCCGGCAAGGATTACGCAGGGTTTGTAGGAGACATAGCAGGGCTCCACAATGATGACTTCGTCGCCGGGGTTTACTATTGCCCGTATCGCAAGATCGGAAGCTTCGCTTACACCTGTGGTCACGATAATCTGGTCCTCGGGGCTGTATTGTACTTCATAATCTGAAGCGATGCAGCGGGATATCTCGTTTCTCAGCTCAAGTAAGCCCCAGTTGGATGTGTAGGAGGTGTACCCTTTTTCCAAGGCATAGATACATGCCTCTCTGATGGACCAGGGAGTGACAAAATCAGGCTCGCCGACGCCCAATGAGATGATATCCTCCATCCCCAGGGTCATCTCAAAGTATTTCCGAATGCCAGATGGTGGGATGCGCTTTACCTTATCTGCGATCATGGTGTTATCGCCAACCTCTTGGATTCCTCTTTTTCTAATAAAATATCGCCATCTTGCTTGTAGGTTTTAAGTATGAAATGAGTGACGGTACCCTGCACCCGATCCAGTGGTGCCACCTTCTCGGCGATGAAGAATGCAACTTCCTTCATCGTCTTGCCTCTCACCAGCAAAGACAAATCGTGATCTCCAGAGACCAGACGGACTGAAACGACCTCTGGGAATCTTGCAATGCGTTCTGCTATGGAATCGTAGCCAACTTCTCGCTCAGAGGTGACCTTCACCTCTATGATGGCATAAACGTGTTCCGCCTCCACCTTGTCCCAGTCGATCACTGTTTTGTATTTCCTGATGATCCCCTTTTTCTCAGCCTCGGCGATCATCTCCCTGACTTTGTGCTCGGGAATTTTTGTTAGCGCAGCAATCTCGCCAGTACTTATCCTTGCATCATTCTCCAGTATTTCGAGTATTTCCTTCATAATATACTAAAATAAGTTCTTGATAGATATAACATTAATTAACCTTAAGCAAGCGAATGAATATTTATTATATCTTGAATGCTATCTGGAGTGTAGAGGGATGTACTTGGCAGATGTGAAAAGAGACTATCTTACCATGGATGACTTCAACCTATCTAACAAAACGGTTTTAGTCAGATTGGACTTGAATTCACCAATTGATCCCAGCACCGGGAGCATACTTAGCGAGGAAAAATTTTGGAGCCATGCAGATACATTGAAGAGATTAGAGAGGTCAAGGACCGTTTTGCTTTCACATCAAAGCAGGCCTGGGAAAAAGGACTTTACCACAATGGAGCCGCATGCAAAAATGCTCGGAGTGGTTTTGCGGCAAAAGGTAACCTACGTAGATGATATCTTTGGTGCCTGTGCTCAAAAAGCCATAGAAGATATGAAGGTTGGAGATATTCTTCTTCTGGAGAATGTGAGGTTCTACTCAGAAGAGAGAGTGGAAAGGAGTTCAGAAGAGCATGCCAAAACGCATCTTGTGAGAGGACTTGCGCCCCATTTCGATTTGTTCTTCAACGATGCATTTGCATCTGTTCATAGATCACATGCATCTCTAGTGGGATTTACAGAAGTGCTGCCGTCTGGAGCGGGCAAGTTGATGGAAAAAGAATTAGATGTGCTGAACAAGGTCCTCGCCTGTGCTGATCATCCGTGCATATTCGTGCTCGGTGGAGCGAAGGCACATGACACGCTCGATGTCATCGAAAACATCCTATCAAGGGATGGCGCTGACAAAATCTTTTTAACCGGCGTTGCAGCAAATATATTCCTAGCCGCATCAGGAGTGGATATAGGCGCTCCGAGCCTACAATACATCGAGAAAGAAGGATATTCGGATGAGATTCCCAAGGCAAAGATATTGCTTCAAAAGTTTGGAGATAGGATAGAGCTTCCCAAGGATGTGGCTCTGGGTAAAAATGGCGAACGAGTTGATGTCCCAATAGAGAAGTTACCTGCTGAATATCCAATCTGGGATATAGGGCTTGAGACTATTGTGAAATTCCAGGATGAAATCAAGGATGCAAAGATGGCAATCTTGCATGGTCCTGCAGGAGTGTTCGAGAAGGAGAATTTTGCCCTAGGAACATTGGAGATGATGAAAGCCATCACTAAAGCAGGGTTTTCTATCGTTGGGGGTGGGCATACAGGGGCTGCTGTGCAAAAGGCTGGGCTTGAAAGAAAAGTCACACATGTGAGCACTGGAGGAAATGCTTGCCTCAATGTGCTTGCAGGAAAGGAGTTGCCCGGAGTGATGGCACTAAAGAGTGCAGCAAAAAAATTTGGGTCCAAGCGGTAACGTTTATGCTGGATATCGCCAATAAAAATAAAAACAATAATTAAAGAGAGCGCCTCGGTGGCTCAGTCTGGCTAGAGCGAGTGACTTGTAACAAAATTGCAAGACATCACTAGGTCGCGAGTTCAAATCTCGCCCGGGGCTCTGGGGTTGTAATAAAATGGAGAGTGAAAAACATTTCACTGCCAAGGAAGCCAAGAGAGTCGGTGAAGCGTTAGGGATTGACTGGACCGAGTTCGATGTGGAGCAATTTAGAAGAGGGATGGACGTAGAACTGGAGCATGGATTGGTGGATCCAAAAACCAATGTCACTAACGATGATCCGATGATGACAGGGAAAATAGCACTTGCGCACCTAAACGAATTCTCGGATTACTACACCAGACTCGATGAGATGGAAGAAGAGGCAGAAGAATACTGGGCAGGTAAAAAATAAAATAAAAGAGTGCATGAGGGCTCAGCCAAATCTTCGGTTAGCTTGGCTTTTTATTTATTATCCTTTTGTATACCGTGGTTTGCCTTTACTTGCAGCCTTTGGTTATATGAGGAGGTAATCACTACCCCCAAAGGTTAAATTCTGATGGTCAAGCCGATGGTCAAATTAAAACAAGTTTAGTTTTAAACTAGGTAAGAATCTTTTATAAGGAGAGAATTTTGCATATAAATAGTTAAGCGCAATATTTTGGAGTCGAACACAAGGATTAATACGATAATAATCAATTTATTCAACTGTGATAACTAAGACTTTATCAAGAACTAAGAATTCTACTTATGCAGTTATTGCACCTAACCCCGATCCTAAAACCAAGGGATTCCCAACACCTATGGGAACTGGATTTTTCATTTCCTCTGAGGGATATTTTATTACTGCGAGACATGTAATTGAAAAGAGAAATCCAAAAGGAAATCCTATTATCACCACATCAGGATATTCTGAGTTATATGAAGGAAAAGATATTACGTTAACCAAATGCATCCCCCGAATTACGATTTATTTTATTGAAATCATAAAAGAGTGGCCCGAATTTGATTTAGTATTGTTAAAAGCGGATATTAATAAGAATAAAAAAGAAAAGGATGTTTTAGCGTCTGATGAACAAATTGAGTATTTAGATATTAATTTTAACATAATTAAAGAAGGGTCGAAGGTTTACAGTTTTGGTTATCCATTATCTAAAATTAAGATTGAAGGTAATTCTAACTCAATGTTTGGATTCCATTTCTATTCTCCACGGATTACCTCGATGATAATATCATCCCATTACGAAGTAATTGGCCCTATATTTGGAGGACGCCCTTTTCCAAAGCATTACGTCCTTGATAAAGCATTGAATTATGGGAGTAGTGGCAGTCCAGTGGTTGAGGAGGGAACTGGCTGCGTAATTTCTGTTTGCACAAAATTTCAACCAGTTTATATTCCACAACAAAACCTCAGCATTATGATACCATCTCTTTACGGTATTAGTATATCATTGAAAAACATTGAAAATGAATTAAGAAAATACATTAAATAATTAGATTCCAAAAACTCTTAACTCCTTTCAGTCATCAGCCCCTTCGAGATGTCGGGGGCGCTTAACAGTGACATACGGCTCGCTTCGCTCTACCCAAATCTTCTCACTAAGAAACCATGATTATTGATTCTTTGGAAAAAGAGTTAAAGCCTCAAAATCAAAATCAAGGTTTCGTTTAACGTTCAAGGACTTCGTATGTCCGCCGGGCGTTAAGCGAATGGTAAAAAGACGAATCATATGCCAAATAACTTAATCAACTGCAAGAATGTGGGATCACTTTTAATTGCAATACTTACGATCAACCTCAGTCTCACAGTATTTGCCCCATATTTTTTGCAGATATATCGTCATACTCGATAAGATATAGGTCAAAAAATTGTATGCTTGCTAATAAATAAAAGAGCACTGAGAATCTTCTCTGTTATCGCCCCGCCCCAATCCGATACTTCATCCCAAAAGCCTAACCAACAGCGCCTTCTGAGCATGCAACCTGTTTTCTGCCTGCGCAAATATGACCGAATGCGGATCGTCGATGATTTCTGGAGCTATCTCAGCTCCTCTATGGGCAGGCAGACAATGCATTACTATGACATCATCCTTTGCCATCTTTACAACATCCGCATTAATCTGAAATCCTTTAAAATCGAGCATTCTCTTCTTTTTCTGCGCCTCGTCGCCCATCGAAACCCAAACGTCCGTATATAGTATATCTGCATTCTTCGCCGCCTCCCGGACATCATGGGTTATTTTCGTATTTCCTCCCAGGATTCTCGACTTTTCCAAGATATCGGCATTGGGCTCATATCCTTTCGGACACGCCACTACGACCTTCATGCCAACCAGAGCGCCAGCCAAGATGGAGGAGTTGCATACGTTGTTGCCGTCTCCGATCCAGCCAAACTTCAGACCCGAAAATCCCCCCTTGAACTCACGGATCGTCAAAAGATCGGCGAGAGATTGGCAGGGGTGCTCCAATTCTGTCAAGCCATTGATAACCGGGACGCTCGAGCTTTTTGCCATTTTAAGAACCTTTGAATGCTCTGCACGAATCATTATTCCGTTTACGTAACTGGATAGCACGCGCGCAGTATCCTCCAGGCTCTCACCTCTTCCGAGCTGGATTTCCTGCCAGTTCAGGCATATTGCATGCCCACCCAGTTCGGTCATCGCAACCTCAAATGAGGCTCTTGTGCGAGTGGACGGCTTTTCAAAGAGCATGACCAGGCTCTTATTTCTCAGCAAATCGACTCCCTGCTTTCGCTTTCCCTTCATATCCTCTGCTTTGTCGAGAATATCCAGGATGTCCTCAGGCGACAGGTCTGCCATTGAAATGAAATTCATTTATTTTACCTCCTCAGTGAGTTCATATGTTCCACACTTTTAGCTATGTGCTCTTTTGATCCGATATCCCACCTGTTCCATAAGGGCCCATCGATGGCTGTGATGCCCTCTAGTGAAATATTTCTTGCAACATCAATATCATCAGCAATGCCCACGGTGCATACTGTTCTCGAGCCGAGTGCATAGGTTTCTTTTCCACGAATTTCCATAGAACCCGGATAAACCCGGATGGCGTCTCCATATTTCCTGCTAAGCTCATATGCTTTACTAAGATCGACCCTCGCATCACCGGAAAATCTCTTTCTATATCCCCCATAGGTCATCGGTACGGCATATGTGACAACACTCGCTTTTTTGGCGAAGTTTAGCCTGGCTAGATTGCCATCGAGGATGCTAAGACAAACATCAACGAAATCATCTTCCAGAACGGGGAGCAAATTTTGTATTTCCGGGTCTCCCGGGCGAGAATTGATTTCCAAAACTTTTACCCCGTCTGCGGCGCAGATATAGGCCATATATAGAGGTATGCCACGCAACTCGTTGCCTCCGTTGACCCTTAATTCTTGGAATATTTTTTTGCCGATTTCAAGCCCAGCTTCCCAGTCCTCTTGATCCATGAAAGGTAATATTCGCCCTGGAGCCTTATAGGAGCCCATACCACCGGTGTTTACGCCCCTATCGCCATCAAATGCCCTTTTATAATCCCTTACAGCCTCTGTTGGAACCAAGTGTTTTCCATCCGAAAAAAACTGCAAACTGAACTCCTCTCCCTCTATTTTTTCCTCTATTATCACAGGCCCATAATCGCATATGGATAGAAAGTGGTCGAATAACTCCTCGCGAGTTGAGAAATGATCCCCCCAAACCCCAACGCCCTTGCCTGTCGCTGGAGCGTCTGGCTTCACAGCCACCTGATTCCCCACTTCATCTAACCAAGAGTAAACGTCTTTCCTCAATTCACCCTTGCCGGGATAATCCTTCGTATCAAAGACCTTAAATCCGGGATTCGCCTCTGGGCAGCACTTTTCCAATAAATGGCGCTGTGAAACTTTACTTCCCTCAATGGCATATTCTTTCGTAGGGCAGATCATCGGAATCCGGGTTTCTTGCTCGATGATGTCCCTGATGCCTCCTATTATCTGACCTTCTGGCCCGACTATTCCGAAATCTATTTCATCCTCATGCTTTTTGGCGAATTCACATATTCTCTGCACATCCAGCCCGATATCATAATCGGCAGCCATTTCAACTATGAAGGGATTTTTCTGTTTATCCGCATCAAAAATAGTGACCTCATAGTTTTCACTCCTGCACAAGGAATCTGCGATAGCGGCCTCCCTTGAGCCGTAACTAACGAGTAAAACGCCAACCTTTTCCATCTAAAATCAACTCTGGTCCAACAATTCACTTGATTTGGCTATAGAGACCAAGGAGACCCCTATCGCCATCAAATTTTCTCTGGCCCCCTCCTCTCGATCAACAACTGCAAGGACGAAATACACGATTGCTCCATGGTCCCGTAACGTTTGTACCGCCCTGACCGCTTCAGAGCCGGTAGTGATAACATCCTCAACCACAATGACCGTCTCTCCTGGACATATCTCCCCTTCAATTAACTTCTTTGTGGCATATCCTTTCTTTTGCTTCCTAACGATCACATAGGGTAATTTGGTCTTGACGCTTGCCACTGCAACCAACGATATAGATCCAAGTTCGATCGCAGCAAGCTTTTTTGTGCCCGGCGGGATCAGACCCGAGATCTTATTGCCTATGGCTTCCAAACAATTGGGATCGGTTTCGAAAATGTATTTGTCGACATAATAACTGCTTTTTAAACCAGATGAGAGCGTAAAATCACCGAACTTAAGGGAGCTTTTCAATGCCTTTAGCAGTTCCCTATCGCTCATGTTTCCTCCCCACATCATCGCTTACGCAATCAGCGCACACAGACATCATGATATAAAAATGATCTGCACAAACGCTTTTGCCGCATACTATGCACATTCTGGTATTTGTCTCTTTTCCGCATATCTCACATCTCATTACCACGGCACATCCTTTTTACCTAATTTATATCCTATGATATTTGTAATCCTATGCAAGAATGGTGTCATGATCAATATAACGATTACGTGGTACGATGTGAAATTCTCCGAGAACCAGGGGTAAGCAAATAATATCAAAAATAACCAGGCACCAAGGACAAAATCCAGTTGATCCATTACTGGAACTTTCGACCCACTTTCAATATCTAGTCTTCTTTTGATGAAGCTCTTGCACAAGTCACCAAATAAAGCCCCAAATGTTAAACAAAACAACACAATCAAGGGAAATAAAACAAAACTCGGAAGCAATACGTTTTGTACGCTCCCGGTAAACATGCCAACAATGATTCCTCCGATCAATCCATTCCAGGTTTTGCCGTTCCCAAAAATTCTCTTGCCATCGAGAAAATTCTTCTCAAAGTCAATGGATTTTCCACCGCCAGTTAAAACTGCAAAGGCGTTTGCCACATATGCCGGTAACATTAACCAGACTGCAATCAATATTGTGCTGAACAAATCGACACCGAAAACGTTTTTTGTATAGGAACTGATAAACGTTATGAAGGTTTAATTAAATTATCTAACGGGAGGCGTATTACATTGAGTTCTTACCAAAGTAGACTTAACCCTGGACTGCCCAAGCATACCACTTCTTTGTGCCCGGATTGCAAGAAGGTCGTTGATGCGACCATCTTCGAGCGAGATGGTGCCGTTTGGATGTCGAAGGAGTGCCCGGAGCATGGTCTCTTTGAGGATGTCTACTGGTCAGATGCTGATATGTATCTTAGGGTTGAGAAATATGCATATGACGGAACAGGGGTTCAAAATCCGCAGACTGCTGCATCAAACTGTCCATTTGATTGCGGTCTTTGCGACATTCATCTGAGTTCCACTTGTCTCGGAAACATCGATGTTACGAATAGATGCAACCTATCATGCGATTTTTGTTTCGCAAATGCTAACGTACAAAAAAGAGTGTACGAGCCCTCTTTTGAGCAAATAAAGGATATGCTCGCTGCGTTAAGGGGGGAACGCCCGGTCCCCACACCGGCAGTTCAATTTTCTGGTGGGGAGCCGACCCTTAGGTCAGACCTCCCGAAGATCATCAAGCTTGCCAAAAAAATGGGATTCCTACAGGTACAGATAGCTACAAATGGCGTCAGATTGGGGGAGGATCCCAAATATGCTCAAACGCTAAAGGATGCGGGACTAAGCACAGTTTACCTTCATTTCGATGGAGTGTCGAAAAAGACAGAGCCCCTGATAGAGATTAGAAAGAAGGCGATCGAGCATTGTCGCAAGGCAAGGCAGGGAGTTACGCTCGTCCCAACCGTCATCAATGGTTTTAACGATCATGAAGTAGGGGATACCATCCGGCTTGCCATGGAGAATATCGACGTTATAAGGGGCGTTAATTTCCAACCTATCGCATTTACGGGTGCAGCTTCCACTGAAGAGAGAACGCGTCAAAGGTTCACGATCCCCGATCTGGCAGATCGAATAGAGCAACAGACAAACGGAGCGATCAAAAAAAGCGATTTTTACCCGGTTCCATGCGTCGTATCGCTATCAAAATTAGTCGAGGAATACACGAAAAAGCCCCAGATTGCGTTCAGCGCTCACCCGCATTGTGGCGTTGCTACATACGTGTTCGTAGATGGAAAAGAGCTTGTGCCAATCAATCGCTTCGTGGACGTGGATAAGTTCTTCCAATCTGTGGATGAGGTGATCGGCATCTTAAAGTCTGGTGGTTTATTGGGCGGATCAAAAGCAATGATGAAAGGTGCGAAAGTGATAAACGATTGCGTCCATGAGAATGCGCAGCCAAAAAATGTGCACTTCAAGGAGATGCTTAAACAGATACTGAAAAAACAGAACTATAAGTCGTTGGGAGAATTCCATTGGAACGTTCTATTCATCGGAGCAATGCACTTCCAAGACTCCTACAATTATGACATAGAACGTGTTAAGCGGTGCGTAATTCATTATGCCACGCCCGACCCAAAAAGAAGGATTGTACCCTTCTGCGCGTACAATTCTGGTCCGACTTTTAGAGAAGAGATAGAGCAAAAATATAGCATTCCGTTGAAGGAGTGGGAAAGCCAGCATAAAACATGATTTATGCTACTTTTTGACCCACTTTTTGCTCTTTCGAGTCGAGTAATAAGACAATTTAATTAATTAGCAAATGCAAAAAAAATGAATGTAGGTGAATGACTTGAGGTTAAGCGACGTTGATCCAGAAGTGGCAAGAGCCATTATGCAGGAAAGGGAAAGGGAAAGGTCTGGATTGGAGTTGATCGCCTCTGAAAACTTTGTTAGCGAGGCGGTCCTAGAGGCGCAGGGCTCCGTCATGACGAACAAGTATGCTGAGGGATATCCATCGCGGCGATACTACGGTGGTTGTGAATACATGGACGTCGTGGAAAACTTGGCTATCGAGAGGGCTAAGAAGATTTTTGGTGCAGAACATGCGAACGTCCAACCACACTCCGGCTCTCAAGCAAACATGGCCGTTTACTTCGCCATGCTAAATGTCGGCGATACCATCATGGGGATGGAATTATCCCATGGCGGCCACCTAACACATGGGAGCCCAGCAAGCTTTTCGGGGAGGCTCTTTAACGTCGTCACCTATGGTGTGGATAGAAAGACACAAATGATAAATTATGATGAGGTGGAAGAGCTCGCAAAAACACACAAGCCCAAGATGATCGTGGCTGGTGCCAGTGCATATCCAAGGGAGATAGATTTTGCTGCCTTCAGAGAGATAGCTGATACAGTCGGTGCATACTTAATGGCTGACATGGCCCATATCGCTGGACTGATCGTGGCTGGAGTTCACCAGAGTCCTGTACCGCATGCTCATTTCATCACGAGCACCACCCATAAGACCTTGCGTGGCGCTCGAGGAGGATTCATCCTCTGCAAAAAGGAATACGCCAAGGTGATAGACAAGACTGTTTTTCCGGGAATCCAGGGCGGTCCTTTGATGCATTCCATCGCTGCCAAGGCTGTCACGTTCAAAGAGGCGATGAGTCCTGAGTTCATAAATTATCAAAAGCAGATCGTAAAGAATTCAAAGGCATTAGCTGAGGAGCTTATAAACAAAGGGTTTGATTTGGTCTCGGGTGGAACTGATAACCACCTGGTGCTTGTAGATCTGACCAGCAAGGGGATAACAGGCAAAGCGGCTGAAGAGGCTTTAAGTGAGGTTAACATCGTCGTGAATAAGAATACCATCCCGTTTGATCCACAAAGTCCGTTCATCGCTTCCGGTATACGGATAGGCACGCCGGCAGTGACGACGAGGGGCATGAAAGAGCGCGAGATGAGAGAAATAGCGGGAATGATCACTACGGTATTATCAGATATTGGTAACCAGATGATACGCCGAAATGTCAAAGAAGAAGTAGAGAGAATTTGTAATCAATTTCCACTTTATTAAGTAGGGTATGAATTATGATCATCGACGGCCGTAAGATCGCTGACGAACTCCAAGAAGAAGTTGCGAGAGAGGTTAAAAAGCTGAGAGGGGACTACGGCATAAGCCCTGGTTTAGCTACGATCTCCGTCGGGGAAGATCCTGCATCAAAGACCTATCTTTCGATGAAAAGACGAGCTTGTGAGAATATAGGAATATATTACGAAGAGCACATTTTTCCAAAAGGGGTGCGACAGGAAGAGGTGATCAAAAGAATCCTGGAGTTAAACGACGATGTAAGGATTCATGGTATTCTAGTCCAGCTTCCTTTGCCATCACATTTAGATGAAGAGGTGATCTTAGAAAAGGTTTCGCCAAAAAAGGATGTCGACGGATTTCACCCCCTTAACCTAGGTAACCTGCTTATCGGCAACGAAAACATATCGCCTTGTACGCCCTCAGGGATAGTGTTCATGCTAGAAAAGATTGGAGTGGACCCGAGAGGGAGGCATGCTGTTGTAGTCGGTCGAAGTAAGATCGTCGGTAGACCACTTGCAGCGATGCTTCTGAATAGAGATGCGACCGTCACAATATGCCACTCAAAAACGAAGGATCTGGGAGAGTGCACAAAGCAAGCAGACATATTGGTTGTTGCCGCTGGCAGGGCCAAACTAATCACAAAAGAAATGATAAAAGAGGGAACAGTGATTATCGACGTTGGGATGAACAGGATTGAAGGGAGACTTTGTGGCGACGTGGACTTTGAGGGGGTCAAGGAAAAAGCTTCGGCCATCACGCCCGTACCTGGCGGCGTTGGGCCCATGACCGTAGCCATGTTGATGAAGAATACCTTAGTTTCAGCGAAGAACACATTAAGAGGGTAACATTACATGAAGAAGTGCATCAAAAACAAGATTCTCGCAATAAGGGATGCACAGTCCAGTGAAGAGATACTATGCAAAAGTTTGCAGATCGAAAAAAAGCTTCTTGAGTTGGAGGAATTTGACAAAGCTAAAATGGTCATGTTTTACATCTCGAAGGGGAGTGAAGTCCATACAAGGAGAATGATAAAAGAGGCGATGAAGAGGGGAAAGAGGATCGCAGTTCCAGTTACGAAGTTAGAGGAGAGAGAGCTCGCTGTATCAGAGCTGCTGGATTTGGATGAACTAAAGTTGGATGCTTTTGACGTTCCGGAGCCAAAGGACCCAAAGCTCATTTCTGCGGGCGAAGTAGACTTGATCGTCGTTCCGGGCATCGCATTCGACATGAGAGGGTATCGTCTTGGCTATGGCCTGGGTTTCTATGATCGTTTTTTGTCCTCAGTTAGGGATGATGCAATCATAGTAGCGCTGGCTTATGATTCTCAGGTCTTGGATGAGATACCAAATGAGCACCATGACGTTCCAGCAGATGCAATCATAACAGAGAGTCGGGTCATACGTCCTCTTAAGAGAGTGCGAAGAATAAATATAGGCATACTTGCATCGGCCTCAAGCTGGGGAGGAAATTTAGCAGCCATCCTAGAGAGCATTAAGAAAGGCGAGCTAAACGTGAACATCACAGTAGTAATCTGTGACGGTCCAAATGCGCACATTTCAGATATGGCAAAGGGGCATAACATCGTGATCATCTCTCCTGACAGTGAGGAGTATGATGAAGAATTGATCTCCTGCCTGAAGGATGACTCCGTAGATCTGGTTGTGATGGATGGCTACATGAGGGTCTTGAGCCCCAGGGTTATATCTGCTTATAGAAACAAGATCATGAACGTTCATCCTGCTTTACTGCCGAGTTTTCCAGGCCTGAATGCGTGGCAGCAGGCATTAGATTATGGCGTGAAGATATCTGGTTGTACGATTCACTTCGCGGATGAAAACGTCGACTGCGGACCGATAATCTTGCAGAGTGCTGTGCAGGTCAGAGAGGATGACACCGTTGAATCATTGCGCAAGAGAATTCTCAAGGAAGAGACGGGGCTTTACCTAGAGGCCATTAAACTGTTCGCAGATGGCAAACTGAGAGTGATTGGACGAAAGGTCGTGATCGATGGATGAAAAAAAGCTTAACACTTAGGTTCGAGAAAATTCAAGATTTGAGGTATGGGGAGAATGCACATCAAAAAGCAGCTTTCTACCGGGACCCGGATTTCAAAGGGGCGTGTGTAGCCAACGCCATCCAGCTCCATGGAAAGATGCTGTCGTTTAACAACATCGTTGATCTGGATGCCGCCCTAGAGCTCGTGAAGGAATTTGAAAGACCCGCGGTCGTGATAATAAAGCACACCAATCCGTGTGGGGCTGCGTGCAGTGACAATATTTCCCAGGCATATAAGAAAGCGCATGCATCAGACCCTGTTTCTGCCTATGGAAGCATCGTTGCATTGAACAGAGAATGCGATCTTGAGACTGCGAAAGAGATCACATCGACTTTTGTGGAGGCAATAATAGCCCCTGGTTACAGTGACGAGGTCCTAAAGACGTTGAAGCAGAAAGAGAATTTGCGGGTACTGGAGGTGGGCGATCTCATCAAAACTCTCATCAAAACGACCGAGAAGGACATGAAAAAAGTCGTTGGCGGTCTTTTAGTTCAAGACAGGGATGTGCTGGATGTAAGCAATTTGACGACCGTGACAGAGCAAAAGCCAAGCGAGGAAGAGATGAAAACGCTATTGTTCGGTTGGAAAGTTGTTAAGCATGTAAAATCCAATGCCATAGTGCTCGCCAGCGACGAGCAGACCGTGGGCGTCGGTGCAGGCCAGATGAGTAGAGTTGATGCCGTCGAGATAGCGGTAAAAAAAGCTGGCAAGAGATCACAGAGGAGCTGCATGGCATCGGATGCCTTCTTCCCCTTCAGAGATGCAATAGATGTGGCAGCCAAAGCGGGCATTAAAGCCATAATCCAGCCCGGCGGGTCTATCAGAGATGAAGAGGTTATTCGCGCTGCAAACGAGCACAACATTGCAATGGTTTTCACCGGAATACGACACTTCAAACACTGAGGCATGATTGATGACCGGCGATGAAATTGTCAACATGGGCGATTCATGCCCCCCAAAGATTATGGGCGTTATAAACCTGAGCGAGGAGTCCTTTTATAAGGGGTCTATAGTCAGTGGAGACGAGGTAGGTAAAAGAGCGTCCACCATGGTCGAGGAGGGGGCTGACATGATAGATGTTGGCGCTAGATCTACTGCCCCGGGCGTTAGACAAATTTCAGTGCAAGAGGAAAAAGAGAGACTATTAGCCGCCTTAAAAGATGTTGTAGACCTAGGTGTGCCCACATCTGTGGACACGCAATACTCAGAGATAGCTGAGATGGCGCTGAACATGGGCGCATGTATGATAAACGATATCAGTGGATTAAAAAAAGATCCTCATATGGCAGAGGTCATATCTGATTTTAATGTGCCAGCTATATTGATGGCATCCAGGGGAAAACCTGGCGATCGCCTTACATTTCCCGAGATCGTGGCATCTTTGGTCGATAGCATCGCATTGGCCGAAGGGAAGGGAATAAGCAAGATCATCATCGACCCCGGCATTGGCAGATGGGTAAAAGAAAAGACCTACGAGTACAACCTAGCCATCATAAGCGGGCTTGAACGGCTTCTGGTACTCGGAAAACCCATCCTAGTGGCCATATCCCGCAAATCCTTTATCGGCGACGTCTTAGGCATAGCAGAGCCTTCTGATCGATTGGCGGGCACTTTAGCATGCACTGCCATCGCCGTGTATAAAGGAGCGCATATAGTGAGAACACATGACATAAAGGAGACAAGGGATGTGATCAGAATGGCAACAGCTATACGAGGAAAACAGATCATGACTGATGATGGAGCCTATCAGGTCATCAAGATCGATTACCTGAAAAACCCAGAAGATTCAGTCGAGCTGATGAGGTCTCTTGATGTGACTGAGGCGGGCACAAAGATAATGAGGGAAAAGACCGTGTCTCGGGTCATGCTCATCAAAAACGTAACAGCCCCAGAGGCTCTGATCATAAAACAGGAAATGCTCGCCAGGGGAGGGGATGCAGCCATACCCATGGGAGCGATGTCCGGCGAGATAAAAAGAGCGGACATCATCGTCATCGGCACTATATTACAAATCAACGATTTGATAAGGAAGTTAAAGACACAATCTTTCAACCTGCCCCTGATAAGCAACTTGATCAGAGATGCACTTGAAAGGGAAAAGGACGTAAAATATCTTTACAGGTGAAATGCTTGAAAAAGATGATGTTATACCCTCTCGAGACACCGATAATTAGGCCCGGGGATGATATTGCAAAAGTGATGCTGAATGTGTTGGAGAAGGAGAAGTTGCCCTTAGAGGATGGGGATGTCATAGTGATCGCAGAAAGCGCAGTTGCCACTTCCCAAGGTAGAATAAAAAAATTGGATCGCGTGAATCCATCTGAAGATGCAATGAGAATTGCTAAAAAATATGATCTTAATCCCAAGATTGTAGAGGTCGTTCTCCAAGAAGCCAATGAGGTCTACGGAGGGACGAGAGGCGTGTTGTTAACCAAGAAAGATGGATTGTTCGTTGTCAATGCGGGGGTGGACTCCTCCAATGCTCCTGAGGATTGTGTGGTACTGCTGCCAAAGGACCCCCAAGAAACAGCAGATAGGATACGAAAAGATGTCGAAAAGAAAGCTGGAAAGAAGATAGGGATAGTCATAGGAGATAGTAGAGTTATTCCGCTTAAAAGAGGGGTGATAGGCGTTGCACTTGCAACTGCAGGTATAGAGCCCGTAGAAGACTGCAGGGGAAGGGAAGACATATTTGGAAAGAAATTGAAGGTGACGTTTAGGGCGATAGCTGATGACATGGTTTCTGCAGCACAAATCCTCATGGGGGAAGCCGATGAACAAATTCCAATGGTGCTCATAAGGGGCGCCCCAATTAAATTTACGGAGGAACCGCAACAAGAGATGGGCCTGCCACCAGAAGAGTGTATATACATGAGCGTCTTTCAGCCTAAGTCTTGAACATTCTTTTTACATATTCTTACCGTAGAATTATCTTTATTAATATTTATTAGCTAGTATCTTGTCAATTTTAGTTGGAATTCACCTTTTAGACATAATAAGGTTCTTTATAAGTATAGAGTTATTCATAATGGAATGGATATTTATTAGGTATCATTAGGTTAATACACACCTTGGTAGAATAGATACAATAGCAGCCCGGTAGTGTAGTGGTCAATCATACAAGGCTCTGGACCTTGTGACTGCGGTTCGAATCCGTACCGGGCTATTGGTGTGTTGGCTTGGCATACGATACGAACAGCGGAAAACTTATAGGTAATTAATGGCAAATAATGTACAGAGGATTATATTTTGTTCCCGAATGACAAAGTTAAAAGCTTAATTGGCTCAAAAGTTCAGATTGAGATGAAAGGCGAAAAATTTACACTTGAGGGCACATTAGAAATTGTAGATGAATACCTAAACCTCCATTTAATAAATACGACAGAGATCGTAGATGGAGAAAGATCAAGAGTTCTAGGATCAGTATTGGTACGCGGAAACAACATCATCCTTGTAAACCCAGTCAATGAGTGAGATGGTATGAAAGGTTGGACCGAAGATGAAATCAAGCTGCTTAGAGGGCACGCTTCATCATCAAAAGACGAATTAATAAAATTGTTTCCCGACCGATCTTGGGCAAGCATCAAGAAAAAAAGATCAAGGATTACCAAGATGAGAAAACTCCCGGAGTGGTTTTCTTTTGATTTGCTCAAAGACAAATCAATAGAAGAGTTGGCTGAGGAGAGGGGACTTAACCCAAGAACTATTCATAGAATTATCCAAAAAGGTGGCAGATCAGTAAAGGATTTCAGGAGATCCCCTTATTCAAAATACGAGTTGATGATGGCAGATGGCATGTTCTCTCCATGCGTTTGTTGCAGTGGAGGGGAGTGTGTGCCAGAATATTGCAATAATTTGGATAAATGGATCCAAGCCTTGATAGAAAGCCTTTGCTAAGGTGAGTTTTACCGCCTTTTCTGCAGCTTTAGCGACTTAGCCAGCGTTATCATAATCCGTATTAACTAATCCAATCTAATCTAGCCTAACACAATCCCTATGTCAATGAACTTAACTTATCAGCTTAATACCGATTAAATCCCTGATGAAATGCCAATCGCTGTGTTGGTGCAACGTCACGCCCCATTTACCCATTACCCATATTAAACCGTGAGATTACCACGGCTGCATTTTTGAGTAATTTTAGAGCGAGCTCTTGATGAATGAATCCGCCCAGACCACAGTCAGGACCAGCATATTTTATCCTGTCACCAAATTTCTTGGATGCACTTTCGAGCCTCATCGTCATGATCTTTAAACTCTCGATCTCGTTGATCATCTGGTGCGCTTTACTTGTATCTCTCCATATATCAATTCCAGTCGCATCCCTATATTCAGCTGCCATAGCATCTATATCAGTTCTAGCGATGCCAACGCGTAAAAACTTATCATATTTGTCCAGATCGCTCTTCGGTATCACATCCATACTGCCTGGCGTCGATGCGGATTCAATGCCAATGACGTTTATGCCCTCCACTTCATATATTTTCTCAGCCTCCAAGGGGGAGTGGAGATGAATTTGCATGTCCATTCCCTTCGCTGGATCGGACACTTGCTCCAGGGCAGTCAGCAATTCGTCATCCTCTAAGATCAATTGGGGATCGACTCCCAGACTGGGTTCATCGATACATATAACCCGTGTCTCAAGATGTTTTTTTCTCAGAATGCAATTTTTCACGAAATGAGACAAACTTTTTGTCAAACTCTCTAACACGTCAGCATAGATCACAGGTCCATAGCCCCTGATATGCAGTTCGACCGGCCCTGTAATGCAGACCCTTATTCCCAAGGCTTCGCCCGATGCATCATGATGCTCCTTTGCAACAGGCTCTATGGCACTGAGCTCGTTGATCTTCGCTTTGCCCTCTTTAATCACCAAGGGCTCATCACCCCAGTTCTTTGGATTTGCTATGGGATCCAAAAACTGAGAGATCATATCTTGTAGCTGTGGATATGTTAGAACTTCAATTCCAGATAACATTTTCATTCGCATGATATCCTGCACCAATCGCTCATACCGATCAGGATCGCTGATCACCATCTTCCCTATGTCCTGTCTTGCCACACCCTTGGGAAGTGGAAAACTTCCTATATCATCAGAAGTGATGTGCTCCATTTTGGCCTCCCATCAGCGAAGATAGATATGCTCGAAATCTTTGGTGTATATCCAGGGGTCTTCTGTCTCGGCCTCCTTCTTAAGACGAAGGCAATAATCTACCTTTGCATCACATTCGTCTGCATGATATATCGCAAGGGCCTCTGGAAATTGCGGTTTCTTCGGCGATCCGTATTCGTTATGCCCATGATGGCTCAGGAGGATGTGTGCCAACTTCAGCCTGAGGATATCCGGGAAATTCTCAAGCTTTTCTATCCTGTCCAGCACCATCTGCTCTCCCATTATCAGATGACCCCTCAGCATCCCTTCTTCGGAGATATCTATGCTTGTCGTTACATCATATTCTTTTATCTTCCCTATGTCATGGAGGATCGCGCCAGTCAAAAGCAAGTCCTTGTCCAAGGAAGGATGAAGCGTATACATTGCACTACATAATTTGACCACATTCAGCGTGTGCTCGAGCAACCCGCCGATGTAATTTTGATGTCTATGCATGGATCCCGGGCAATTCTTGAATTTCCCGACGAATTCCAGGTCATCGAAAAAGGAATGCAGAAGAGACTTCAGGTGCGGGTTCTTCACAAAATCGACGATTTCCAGAAGTTCCCGCATCATCTGATCCATGTCTTTGCTCGTTTTCGCTACAAAATCACCTATATCGTACTCAGAGGGTTCGCACCTCCTTATGGTGCTCGTTGTATCCAGGGCTATCTCCCGTCTGTCTCTGAACTCGCTAACTCTACCTGTGATGTGGATTATGTCGTTCGTTTGGAATATCTCGTAGATTTCCTTTACATGTTCTTCGTCCCTGTCCCCCCAGTATTTTGCCGTGATCTCACCGCTATTATCGCCAACCCTAAACTCAAACCAAAACCCAGATGCATATTCTCTTGGCGGCTTTTTGTACTTGACCGCGAAGAGGGTATCCACGTTGTCCCATATTCTCAGGTCTTTGACGAACTGATTTTTGTTCACCATATTTCCTCGCCCTAGTTCAGTCTTTGGATACTATGCTAGAAGTAAGTACGCATTCATCACATTTATGCTTATTACAAAATTCTTTCCCATGTTTGACAATCAGAGCATGAAACTCTTTGAATAGAGTTATATTTGGGGGTAACTCGCCCTCGAACCGTTCCTGCAACAGATCGTATCCTCCTGATATACCCAAACAATTACACATGCGAACCGTGTATGCATCAATGACGAATTTCGGCCTGTTCAGTGCATAGAGAAGGATGCTATCCGCAGTCTCCTTTCCGATGCCTTTTAGCGAGAGCAGCTCGTTCCTTAAATGATCAAGAGAAATCTGAGACATCAAACGGTTTTCAGCAAAATATCGTGAAGCAATTTGTATTCGCTCTGCCTTTTGCCTGTAGAAGCCCGTGCATTTAACCAGAGACTCCAGTTTTTCCCTATCGACCTTGGCGAGTGCTTCGGGATCCAGCAGATTGTGTTCCTTCAGATGGTGAATTGCCATTTCCACATTCTCCCACTTCGTTCGCTGGGTCAGTATGGCTCCAACCACCACCTCAAAAGGGGTTTCTGCGGGCCACCATTGCTGTGCGCCCAACTTCTCCAGAAGTTTGTTGTAAATTTCGATCATATTTGTGGATTGCATGAATTATCGATAATTTTCTAGTTTACATGCCTATTAAAATAGATGCCAATGTTGATTTAATTTTTATTTTCTTCTTTGATTTTATTTTCTATATCATCAAGCTTATCAATAGGTTTTTCGATAAATTTTTTATGAGATTCAGTTGCTGGTATAAACTTCCTTCTTTCGTTAAAAGCCAATTTTCGCCTTTGAAGGCATTTTCTGCAGTTCTCCAAATAAGTAGGATAATTATCACTATTAGATACATACGTGAGATAAAACATTAAATAATAATTTACACATAGTCTTTCCAAAATCGTACTTTTTCCCTTTGTAAATTCTGAATAAATATTAAATTTTGAATGTTTTTTGTGAGGATAAAATAAATAATCATTAAAATGACCTATTGCTATCAATATACTCTCTTCACCAGAACTTCCCACAAAAGTTCCACCACTTAAAACGCCACTTAAAACACTTGATATTTCAGTATAAGCAGATAGTAGAATATCAAAAATCTTAATTTTTCTTTTTAGTTCGTCATATTTTTTATTATTGAAAATACTCGTCTTTTTTGGTTGTAGCAATACTTTGAGATATAAGTTTTTTTCCAAGCTTTTTAATTCGGAAGAACTAGATAAATACTCCCGATAAAGATGGATGAACTCTTTAAGTTGGTTAGTAAACTTTTTAATTTCTTGGGTTTGGAAAGATTGATTTTGAATATATTGAATATATTCGCTGATGTATTCTGCTAACTTTTCTTTCCTAAAAATTAGCTTATATTGAGTATATGGTAAAATAAATGGAATCGTAATTATAGCTAACTCTAAATAAGCAGGAGACTCTACTTGGGCAGCCAAAAGTCCAGTCCAGTGCCCTAGGAAAGCGGATAAAGGAAAAATTACCGTTATGTTATAAAGAAATTGTCTATTAAAAAAATCAGATATACTAAATAAACCAAAGAAAACAGCAATGATTAGTAATATATAAGATCTCAATGTTAGTCCATTTATTGATAAATCGGCTGAAATAATTAGACCTAAAATAACAATCAATCCATAAATCCGATTGCTAATACTTTTTGGTAATTTCATTTCTTTATCGGCGTTTATAGATAAAAGAAGTCTTCCCATACTAAAGGCTTTAAACATTGATCCTAGAACAGCTAAAAACCAAAGAACTCGTAACAAAAACTGTAATAATTCGTTCATGGTTTTCTCCTCATCTATAAGGTAGGTCTACCTTTAGTTTACTCTTATTTTAGTTTCATCTAATCTTTCTTAAGTATAGTGTATATAGTGCTAAGACATTATTTCTAGTTAAACAAAGATAATTCTGCTCATTTTCTTACTTTTGATGTAAGTTTCTTAATTTACATTCAAAGATGTACCATAGCGAAATTTAAAGTGAATTAATTGATTTTGAAATGAGTTCAAAAAGAAATTGTAAAAATAAGGATAAGAAAGCCTGATAGACCAAGCGATAAAATTGGAAAAATAAGATAAGACCAAAGAACGAAATTTATATACAGTTAACTAAAAAGACGCCTTTAAGTTTTTAAAGGTATTAATGATATCAGATGCTAAAGCAGAAGATTGGAGTTTATTATCGATATTATAGATATCAGCAGAAAGCCCAGAAGATAAATAATAGTGAGATTGATGATAAATTGGTGAGGACAAAATAATGGATGTCGATTGCTCTGGATGCGGATATTGCTGCTTCTCCCCGATTAATGAAATTGTAGTAAGCCATATAAGGGATACTAAAACAAGAGAGCTCCTGAATAACGAATTAATGAGGTGCAGAGACATCGGCGTAATTACGAAAGATATCGTAAGGTCGGGATTGGTCGTTTCTAAACAAGAAATTCAGGAATTGCTAAAAGCTGGTCTTTCACACGCCTTAGCACCTTATCGTACATTTGTGCCACCAAGTGCCCATCTGGATATATTTCTGGAAAAAATGGATCTTACACACCTTAGAGACCTCTTTGAACACCAGAAAGTTTTGGTATCAATATTTAGATTTCGGCATATCGTAATGCTCTACGAGACTGATGATGGGTTCAATATACCGGTTTTCGCCTGCGTATTTTTTGAGCCGAAGGAGAAGAAATGCGAAATTTTTGGTAAAAGCTATAGACCCACGCAATGTAAGGCTTTTCCATTTAGCGCGATATGCACTTCCCAGACAGAGAGTGAAAGGAAGCCCGCTATAACGCGCCCCATGTGCGACCCTTGGAGACTTAAGGGAGAATTAACTTCCCAACAAAAAAAGGAGGCAACACAATTTGAAAACATAAGAATGAATTTTATAAACTGTAGCTACATTCCAATTACAGAAAAGGATATGGAAACGATTGGGGCCTCACTCAATAATTTGCACTTTGTAATGGATCACTGGAGGGACTTAACAATCTTAACTAATAAAGTATTTTTGAGATCTTACGGACCAGAATATGTTAATCCAAATTTAAACGAAGAGGAATCCAGATTTAGTGAATATATACATCAAAAAATAGCCTCTGGCCTCGAATGGTGGGAAAACCTTAAGCTTGAAAAAAGGGAAGTATTTGAAATTTCAGCAAGGATGGAAGAGATCTTCTTCAGCAGGATTCTGAATAAAAAAATCAATAGGACTTTTTTCTAAAAAAAGTGGTAGAAAGAGAGCTTTCAAGATGAAAAACGGCTATTTTTCAAGTTCTTATTTACTAAAAAAGACATATAGATGGATTATCTGGTCAAAATAATGGATAGTAGCGTATGGACTTGAGGGAAATGGTAAAAACGTTGAAATCCAAATAAATAACTAACTAAAACCAAAAGAAAATAAAACATTTTATCAGATTAGTTAGAAAAGATATGGCAAATAAAAAAGGTGGCCTAAAAATGGAAAACGATTGCAATTGCCCAATATTGGATAAACGGGATTGGGACCTTAAGAAACATGATTGGGATCAAAGAGCCTTCTATAGAACAAAGCATTTCTTGTTTCTTCACATGCCGATTGGCATTAGTAAAGCAATCAAAAAGGGCATGGATAGAATCGAAGAAAATGGATATAGGGTCAAACCACCCTACATGATGCTCGATGATGAAACCGGATTCTTTTCTGCAAACATGTTGATTGCCATAGAAGAAATTCCAGAAAATGATCCTGATGTGGAAGTGTGGGGCCCTACAGCTCTTTATTCAAAATATTATCACGGCCCATTCAAGGGTTTGAAAAAAGAGATAACCGAACTCATAGATTTTGTTGAAAATAAGGAGCGAAAGAAGCCAGTCAGGATCTACTCCTGGGTCACGAATTGTCCGAAATGCTGGGAAAAACAAGGCGGACCCACAACAATAATGTTTGCCAGAGTTTAATATAGGATAAACTAAAAAGCAGGAAGTTAGAGAGGTATGATTAGTGAGAGTTCTTGGTTATGATACGAGTGTGATAGAGAAATTAATAATAGCCAACGCAGTGATGTTCATCATCACATTGATAAATCCGGATTTGATAATAAATAATCTGGGTCTTCAGCCTTCTTTAGCCTTTGAAAGGCCCTGGACATTGGTTACCTCCATGTTCCTGCATGGTGGCCTTTGGCACTTATTTGCCAACATGTTTACGCTGTTTTTCTTCGGCAATTACCTCCAAGGTCTAATAGGTGGAAGAGATTTGCTAAAACTATATTTCGTTGGCGGCATACTCGGCAATATTCTCGTTGTTTTTTTGGCAGCCCCAGATTCGATCGCAGTTGGCGCCTCTGGTGCAATATTCGCGCTAGGAGGTACGCTATCCGTGTTAAGACCTAATCTAAGGGTGTTCATTATCCCCCTTCCCATCCCAATACCACTCTGGATTGCAGTGATTGGCGGTTTCTTAGTACTGTCATTAATGCCCTCTATTTCATGGCAAGCACATTTGGGTGGGCTGGTTGCAGGACTTGTGTTTGGCTATTATTTCAAGAAAAATGGCGTTGGACGGGAGGGCGTATACAGATTCTACAACTATGGGCATAGATACTGAAAAATGTCCTTATCCTTAATATTTTTAGTTTAAGAAAGAGACCCATGCTATTTTTTGGATACGTACTCATGAATCGCTCTGGCAGCTAGCTTGCCTGCCCCCATGGATTCGATCACAGTGGCAGCACCAGAAACGATGTCACCACCGGCAAATACCCCCTCTTTGGACGTCATGCCATTCTCATCGACCACCAAGGTGCCCCTCTCAGTAACTTGTAGACCTTCTGTCGTTCTTGATATCAGGGGATTGGGACTTTGTCCGATGGCTATTATCACGGTATCGACGTCAATCGTAAACTCAGAATTTTTTATTAGGATGGGCTTTCTTCGACCAGATTCGTCCGGCTCTCCCAGCTCCATCCTAACGCATTCGATTTTTTTCACCCAACCCTTCTCGTCGCCCAAGATTTTCGTCGGGAGGGTTAAAAACTTGAATTTGATTCCCTCTTCCCTGGCGTGCTCTATTTCCTCCTGCCTTGCAGTCATTTCCTTTTCCGTTCTCCTGTATAAGATGAACACTTCATCGGCCCCCAAGCGCAGAGCTGCTCTGGCAGAGTCCATGGCTACATTGCCCCCTCCAACCACTGCCACTTTTTTGCCTTCCCTGATGGGCGTGTCGTACTCCGGAAACAAATATGCACCCATCAAATTAATTCTCGTCAAAAACTCGTTTGCAGAGTAGACCCCACATAGGTCCTCACCGGGTATGTCCATCCAGCGCGGTAAGCCGGCACCACTTCCTATGAACACCGCATCGAATTCTTCCAGAAGCTCATCTACGCTGATGGTTTTTCCTATGACAACATCTGTTTTAATGGAAACTCCAAATTTTTTTATGTAATCGATCTCTGCTCTCACTATTTCCTTCGGCAACCTGAACTCAGGGATACCGTAAATGAGCACTCCACCGGGAGCATGAAGAGCTTCAAAAAGAGTTACATCATGCCCAAGCTTTGCTAGATCCGCAGAAACGGTTATTCCCGCTGGACCGGAGCCCACAACTGCCACTTTTTTGCCCGTAGGCTTGGGCTTGTTTGAAATTCCAAATCCCTTTTGGCGCTCGTAATCAGCAACGAACCTTTCAAGTTTACCGATGGCAACTGGCTCTCCTTTCCTGCCCAACAAGCAGAATTTTTCACATTGGTTCTCGTGAGGACAAACGCGTCCACAAATCGCAGGCAGGTGGTTCTTTTTCCTCACTATCTTAATGGCCTCATCAAAATTGCCCTCTTTGATGCACCGGATAAAATCAGGTATGTCAACCCCCACAGGACAACCTTTTATGCAGCCTGGCTCAGAGCACTGCAAGCATCTTTTGGCTTCGGAAACGGCTTGATCTGCGCTGTAACCCAGGGCCACTTCCCCAAAATTTTGAATTCTCTTTAGGGGGTCTTGCTCCGGCATCGGTATTCTAAGCGTCATCTTTACTTAACCCATCCCTGCCCTCTCCAAGGACAACTTTTCTTCTGTCAGGTATCTTTGCAGTCTGGTCATCAAATGATCGAAATCAATCCTATGGGCATCAAATTCCGGCCCATCCACACAGGTAAACTTAGTCTCGCCATCTACCCTCACTCTACAAGAGCCACACATTCCCGTTCCATCCACCATAATCGGATTTAGACTCGCCATCGTCCTTATGTTGTGTGGTCTCGTAACATTGGCCACTGCCTTCATCATTATGACCGGTCCGACGGTTATCACCAGATCGATATTTTTTCGCTCATCGATCAGCTTTTTCAGAATGTCTGTAACGAAACCATGATGTCCTTTGGAGCCGTCATCCGTCGTTATGTAAAGTTCATCGCTTGTTTTCTGCAGTTCTTCTTCTAATATCAACAATTCTTTGGTTCTGGCTCCGATGATGGAGATGACCTCATTTCCGGCTTCTCCTAATGCCTTGGCCTTAAGGGGGAGAGAAGCCGCGCCAACCCCACCGCCGATACAGACAACTCTCCCGTATTTTTCGATCTTTGTGGGATTTCCCAAGGGACCCATAAAATCCGAGATGCGGTCACCCTCTTTTAGAAGCCCTAATAGTTTGGTGGTCTTTCCAACTTCTTGAAATATGATGGTGATCGTCCCTTTTTGAGCATCAAAATCAGCAATGGTCAATGGTATTCTCTCTCCTTTTTCACCTATTCGCAAGATTATAAATTGTCCTGGCTTAGCTTTCCTGGCAACCAGTGGAGCGAATACCTCAAATAATTTGATGGTTGGAGCTAGCTCTTTTTTTGTAACGATCGTATTTATTTTATTTTGGATATTGACCTCCCCCTCCTGTTCGTGCAAAGACCTATCCAAGCAGTGGTATTATTAAGTTATGTTTGCTTATAACGATATGCATGTTAGATTCCCTTTACTCGGTGATTGGACGAATCATCGTCTATTTCCTCTTAATAACCGTAGTAACGACAGTATTCATCGCGATATTTGTGATATATTCATTCAGGACTGGTACTTTCCCTTTCCCAAATGTGGTGCTATCAGGCATATTGGCTTTGGAGGGGTCTGTCAAGGCACTCTTCCGATTGTTCAAGGTGGATGACTCTATAGTGGATGATGTCGTCATTCGAGTGAGAAACAAGGTCTCATTGAAAAGGTTTGAGAGTCTTCCCTTTGAAAAGAAGGCGATATTCCTGCCCCAGTGTCTTCGCTCAGTGGACTGCCCGGCGAAGCTCTCACCCGAGGGCATCCAATGCATCAACTGCGGTCGGTGTAACATCGGGGGGGCGAAAAAGAAATTAGAGTCCATGGGTTACATAGTTTTCGTCGTCCCGGGATCAAGCTTCATCAAGCGAATGATGTTAAAATATAAACCAGAGGCGATCTTGGGTGTTGGTTGCATTTCAGAAGTGAAAGATGGACAGGACTTATGTCATAGATTTGGGGTACCGGCCATTGGCATTCAATTGGAAACGGATGGGTGTATTTCCACTGCTTTAGATTGGGATATTCTTTATAAAACGGCAAAAGTAGATAAAATCGTTAGTGAATCATCACATTCGTGATTGCATCTATTGAAATAGCTGTAAATCCATTCTCGTTAAGGTATTGGGCGAGTTTTGACGGCCTGCTTCCAAGAGGATGATAGAGGATCGTAACCTCGGGTTTACAATCGCGCACCATCTTTATCAGGCCATTGAAATCGAGATGATCGCTTATCTTGATTCGCTGATGCGAACAACTTCGCCCGGTTAATACAAATTTATCCAGATGATCTGGTAAGCGATGCAAATCCCGTGGTGGAACGATGCTCATCTTGCCATTTTCTTCCAAGCTTACCAGCGACCCCATGTGTTCCATCAATTCCCTGGTCAATTCCAAGGATTTACTGTCCATGCCGATCTCGTCCTTGTACCCCAGGCTACGAAGTAGTTTGACCGCCCTTTGGGCCTTACCAAATGAATAGGCACCGAATGCAACGTTCTCTCTAATGGCATCCTTGAAGGCATCTATATCGTCCTTAAACCTGCATTGTGGATCATAAGGGTCCCCGTAGGTCGCTTCCGTAACGAGAACATCGCATCTTGGAAGATGGGATGCATCCTTGACGTCTCCAGTTACCAGAATGGTGGTCCCGACCTCGTTTTCCCAAGAAAAGGCTGTGGCACCTATGGTGTGTCCTGTCGGATGCGTTCGAATCCTAACACCATCCATATCCACACAATCACCCACGTTAAAGGTCGTCCCAACAAATCTTCTTCCATATAGGATCTCAAGCGCTTTCGCGGTTTTTTCAGATGCTACAGAGCTTGGGGAGAGCATCGCAGAGCCACCGTGATGATCCGAATGCGCATGGGTTATCAAAAGGGCTTGGGAATCTTCGTGAGGCGTGGTATCGATTCCAAATGCATGTAGCTTTTCTGACCTGAATGAGATCAACAGATGTGGGGTATATCCTTTAGAGCTCCTACTGCGTATTGGCAATACACCCAGATCGACCAGCTTCTTCAAAAGGCACCCATCCCCTATGAATGGAAGTTACAGCTTAAGATATATATAGGTGTTAGTTCTACTTGAAAGTTAACGCTCCGGTAGTGTAGTCCGGCCAAATTCAGCCAGAACTGAAGGTCATTCATGCAGGACTCTCACTCCTGCGACTGGGGTTCAAATCCCCACCGGAGCATATAGATGATCGGAAGATGTTCGTAAGCCGATAAGACTTGGTCACTCTTGGCCAGATGAGATTTGGAGGGGTGTTTCGTATGATGATTTTGTCACTAACACCTATTTGATAGAACGATTGACTGAGATGATGGCAAGTTAGTATATTTGAGATTCTACTTAATCGGAGCTTTTATTGCTTTCGCCAAATATGGTATTGTGTAAAACTATGTCACAATCTGGTATAACGGAAAAAGAGCTTAGTGAAAAAGAGCTTAGAAATGTTATTAAAGTATTAACGACGGAAATGCCTAAATTCTTTTCGAATCTCTTGGGAAAGGATTTGCGTAAGGGTAAAGTGCTTGATAAAAAGCTTGAAGATGAACTATACGAAAAATCAAGGAACTTTTTGGAAGGTTTAAAAGAGATAGATATATTAGAATCTGCCCAGATATCTCAAACAGAAAAAATCTCTCGCACTTATTGTCTCATTGATAAACTGTTACGCATAGCGATCCCAGAAATCCCTCAAGAAATACATGCAGTAGAGGATGGCATCGAGTTTTTGAGACCCAAAATTCCATCTGGCTTAGAATATTTAAAAAATACGAGATATCTTGAATATATATCGCTCATTGAAAAATTATCACTAGAACTTAAGGCAAAAGGAAAAACATACCTTGTGCGTGATTTTTTAGATGACGTTAGCGAAAGCGATGATGCATATATTATCGCTCATACCTTGTGTGATCCCCTAGTTGGTCATTATAAATACTTACAAAAAGAGCATAGATATATACGAAAACAACAGATTAAGAAATATATAGAAATATATTCAGAATTGTCAGGGTGTTACGAAAAACAATTGCGGGTGATTGTAGGACTGCTGAAAATATTAGAGAAAGACGAAAAACCAGACTATGAAAATATAAGGAAAAAAGATCTATACAAAAACATTCAAAAAGTGGAAAAAGAAAAACATTATAAAATATTAACGGAAGGCTTTAATAGGAAAGTTAGAAACGCTATTTCTCACAGAACGTATAAAATTGATATTTTAGACAAAAGAATTGATTTTATTGATCGTAACAATAAAGTTCTACTATCGTACTTTGAATTTATAAATTTAGTCAAAGAAACGAGTGCATTGGTTTTCGCAGTTCTCCAACTTCAAAATATATTTACGTATCATCTGTTTGTCATGTTTAGAGACTTGGTAATGAATCAAAAAGAGAAAGATGAAGAGACTAAATCAACAGCAGATCGCAAAGTAAAAATCCAACCAGAAATTTTTGACTAAATGATTTTCAATTCCCATTTCACCGTAACTAGATAATACTTGCTGTGCTTTCATTAGTTCCTAAAGTAAAAATTGATTTTCAATCTTGTGATCACAAGCGAGATGCGATAAAATATGTGGGGGGGTAGTTTAATCGCCCTATGTCTTTTGCAGATGTTTGGATTAATCATTCATTTCTATAATCACTTCACTCGTAACCAGATAAGAATTGGTGTTTTTAGGCTTTTGATTGGACATTTTAAGCAGAGGCTTCAACGATTTTAATTTCTTCTTCGGTTAGACTATACAACTCATAAACCATTTGATCGATCGTTTTATCCGTCTCTTCGATTTCCTTCTCTATTTTCTCCTTCCGTTCTGATGCAGGCAAGAACGAACCCATGATTTCATCGATGACTTGCTGATTCTTGACATCGCTCTTGTTATCAAAAATCGGTATGTTTTCCATCTTCAAAATTCGGTCCAAGATATTTCCCTCGCCGATGCTCTTGCCATAATCCAGTATGCAATGCTTGATAAATTTAGTGAAGGTTAGATTTTCAAATCGGCATTTTAAGACATCAAAATCTTCAACCGACTTCTTGTTCTCATCCCCATAATCCACAGAAACGATAAGCCATTCGCCTTCTTCTCTTGCTTTGACCTTCTTGATTTTACCTTTTAGGCCATTGGCATTGTTCAGCACTTTTTTGTCGTTCATTTTAAGCAGGTTGAAGTAATAGCCGAGGTTGGTATCCTTCAACTTGGGGCGCAGATCGACATAATCAAAGAAGTTGGTGTTAATATTTGGAAGCTCTTTGTGGAGGAAGAGCATTTTGTCGACGAGTTTTATTATTGGCTCCTGCTCGGATTTAGATGCTTTTTTCACAGGAATTTTCTGATAGGAATTTATCGACTGCGTCACTGTTTTATAGCGCTGTCCATACCAATAATTCAGAAGTTTAGAGTTCAAAAGTCCCAATATATATCTGAGATCGTACTGCGGATCTTTTTTATTCACTATGAAGGTTGAGCCAATTGTATAATATCCATCGTAGTCTATCGCAGCGGTTATAGAGCCTGCTCCTTCACGTTTTATGATAAGTTTTTCCGTTTCAAATCTGGCCGATTCGCCTGGTCTCGCAGTGTCTTTATGCTTTCGCATGACATCTGGAACATACCAGACATATTCGCCACTCCAAGATATTCTATAACGTTTAACGTTTCCCCCGCGAAGCACTTGTTTATCTTCTGTCGGATGTTGTTTTTCAGAATATGTGAATTTGGAGTCATCGCCAGTCATTATGCCAAACGACAAATCAACTACATTTTTCAGCTCTTCAGTTGCAATGGCAAATTTCTTATCCATCTTTCTATGGGATGGGGTCCAATCCAAGATAAAGAGATTTTCTTTGTTTTCAAGGTAGATATTCTGCGGTATCAAGTGCTTGTTATTGATAGATATATCCTTAGCGAATCGGCAAACGGTTATTTGATTTTTGTCTCTTATTTCTTTCGAGTTTGTTTTTTGAAGAATAATTATTACGGTCTGAACTGCGGCATCTTTGAAAGTATCTTCCGGCGTTAAAATAATTTGTCTTATGGCACATTCATCAAGAATTAATTTTCTGAGTTTGCTGAAACTATGTTGGGAAAACCACGATGAAGAAACAATAAATCCAAGAAATCCTCTTTCTTTTAGATTTTGAATCCCTCTTTCTATGAAGAATGAGAAAATATCGCACTTTTGGACTGCCGACTTGTATTTCGAGAAAAGATATTCCCGTTCATCTTCGTTCAGGTTGTCAAATCGAATATAAGGCGGATTTCCCATCACAACATCAAACCCACCCTTATCAAAAATATCTTTAAATTCTTCTTCCCAATCAAAAGGTCGCTTTTCTTCCCAGTCATCCCCGAAATATTTTCTCAATTCCTCTTCTGTGCCAGAAATCAGGCTGTTACCGCATGCGATGTTATTTTCCAGTTTGTTCAGAGGGGTGTCTTTCTGGATGCTTCTGAGCCACAAATTGATCTTTGTCAGCTCTACCGATTCAGGATTGAGGTCTACACCATGTATGTTTCGCGCTAAAATTTGATTGATGCTTTTTGACTCTATCTTCGGCAGCTCTTCCTCCTGCCATTTTTTGAAATCCTCTTCCGATATGTTGTGTTTTTTCTTCGTTGCTATTCGCTTTACATGCTCATGATTTAGAAGTTTTAACTTGTCATAGGCTTTTATCAGAAAGGCGCCAGAGCCACAGGAAGGGTCCAGTATTTTGGAGTCTCTGGTGATCCCAACATTATCGATGATGTAGTCGACAACGTACTGCGGAGTGTAGTATTGTCCGAATCTCTTTCGTTCTTTGCTATCGATAACCCACTTCAAGCCTTTTTCCAGTTCCTGCAGGGTGTTGCCGAGATAATTTTCGTAGATTCTGCCTAATATGTCAGCATCGATCGTTGCGAAATCGTATTGGTATAATCCGTCCACCAGCATTTCATAGACACTGTTATCCACGATGAATTCTTCACAAAAATGCGGACCGAACATTTCGCCATCATAGATTCTATTGAACCAGTCATAGTACGACTTTAATCCAATTACGAAAGATTGACTGGATTTATCCTCTCGGAATATATCAAAAGTTTTCTTGATCCTGCCATAATCCAAGATGTCTCTATCCTCACAAATCTTGTAAAACACCAACCTGTCCAAAATGCGATGTATACCCTCTCTTAATTGGTCGGTGGTGTATTTGCCCTCGTTATTTTTAATTACGGATTCCGTTAAGGCTCTTCGGCATTCAAGCAGGAAGGCTACAACCTCTTCATCAACAGGATTTCTGAAAGGCCTCTCTTTGAAATACTCGTCTAATTTTCCAGCTACAACATATTCCTTGGCAAGAAGCTTGATTTTGTCAAAATTGTTGTCCTTTAGGAAATCCTCGATTTCGAGATCGAAAGCAATTCTGTCCCTGTGAGTCCCTTTCCAATAGGCATTGAATAATATCCATCGTTTTCCGTTTGTGAGTAGCGCCCAGCTTACGCCACTGTTATAAGCGTAGTTGATGGTTTGTTCAATGTATGTCCTCTTTCCCTCGCCGGGTGTCTTATCGAATCCTTTTTCCAAGTCTTTGTCGAGACTTTTTGCTTCGATGTAAATTTTTGTTTTCCCGCCAACTTTTAGGGCGTAATCCGCCTTTTTTCTGCCCTCGGTTTTTTGCTCTTTTTTGACCTCTAAGGTATCGCCTAAATCCCAACCCAAAATATCGATAAACCTGTCGATAATACTCGATTTAACGTCTTCTTCATCTACCAGTTTATCAGAAACAGCATGAAAATGTCGAATAAGCAAATCGATTCTTTCGTAGATATTTCTTTCATAGGTTTTTAAGTCTAAATCACTCTTCACAGGCCATCATGAACATATTACTTCTTATCTTTCTTAAATATACATTGCCAAAATTTTGCCTATAAGTGAATTTTTTTACAAAAAAAACAGCAAGTCTTATCTTTTCATAAATCAAACATGAACTCAAAAATTTGGATTTAGGGGCTTATTCTTGGAACTTGTTAAAATACCCGGTATAGGACCAAAAAAAGAAAAAGAGCTTGGTAGCATAGGGGTTTTTACGGTAGAGGATCTGGCGAAGCGAAGTTATTGGGATGACCAGGGAGAGTCTTATTTTGGGCGTAACTGGTGGGGGCGCTTGGTTAGAGGAGCTAGGATGTCCATAGGGTGGAACATCATAATGGACGTTGAAAAGATATCCCAGGATGAAATCATAATAGAAACAAACAAAACCTATTCTGATGAAGAATTGATAAAAAAATCAATTGCCAGCCTCCTGCATTCGCACGATTACTGGTTCTTGACATCCATTGAGGAGAGGGTGAATTCGTACAAGGTCACCGTCTTACCGGTTGAGAACAGCAAGCATTATTTCATAAAATACATCGTGCCAAATGCTGAAAGCGTGCTGGAGCAGATAAGGAAAGGGAGAAGCAGTGAAGAGGCAAAAGACTTAACAGAAAAAGAAACTGCAAGAGACATGGAAGACTCCCTAATGAACTATTTAAAAGGCTTGATCTCCAGGGAAGAAGAGGTCAAGAACTTCGCCAAGTCCATGCAACTTAATTCTCTCTGTGAGTACTTTGAAGAATATGGAGGTCTGGCATCCGTAGATGTTTTATTGTCCTGGGCTCAGCTTTTCGGGATTGCAGACGTAGAGGTGCTGAAGCCTAATGGCGAGAAGTTGACCACTACCGGCTTTCATCTGGCATACTTCGGTGATGTTGGAACCGGGAAGACATATTCAAGCATCGATTTCGTTATGGGGAACGAGAGGATTGGACTGGAACCCCATGGTATTCCCGGAAGATACAGATACTGTGGTGGCATAACTCCCTACATGTTCATTCACATGGGGCAGTACTACGAGGGGGAAAAGATGGTATTCCTCGTTCCGGAGTTCAACGACTGGTTCTTTCATGAGAAAGGAATGGTAGAGAGGCTGAAGTTAGCGATGGAGCAAAAACCCCTGAAGTATGAGTCCGCTCACGAAACCATCGGACCTTATGTTTTTACCTCCTTCTTCAATGCGAACTATAACGTCAAGATAAAGAAAAAAGGGTACAGACTCACCGTTTCAGATCCCAACTTTAACGCCATCGAAGATAGGTGCTTCTGTAGGCTCCATAAGATGACGAAGCAAAGGTTTTTAGACATCATCGAGTCCATCGAAAAGCATACACTGGGCAAGCACAGGGAAATGGAGATCAGCCCTGACCAGATAAGGGACCATGCAACCCTGATCTACTCGATCAATACCGGCATAATCAAGGATTATAAGCCCTCAAAGGTCCAGTTCTCAGAGGGGCAAATAAGCACCATCACGTCGGCGATCAGAATCTTCGCAGAGGAATATATGGGGGAGGACAAGCTCATACAGGCATCGCCTCGATCCATCTATAAATGCCTCCAACTCGCATCTACATTGACATTGCCGTTTTATTTCACTGCCAAGGCCACAGAAACTCCCAGCCACCGCATACTCTTGGTCGATGATAGGGCATTGAATATGGCCATTGAGATCATGATTGAAGAGCTGACTGTGAGGATGCTAAAGGATTCCTCTCCGGAGGAGGTAAGAGAGAGCATTCTTCCGAGGTTATTCGATAGATAGCTCGTCCAATACCATTTCCACCACTTTTGGCACTGCTTCATTCACTTTCGGTGTCAGCCCAACGGTGATTTGGTTTGATCTCTCAATTTCAACCCCTATGATGAGGATGTCATCTGGCATCGACATGACTTTTTCTCCGATCTTTAGCACGTCAACTAAGCCAAGCTCATGCAATGAGAAGTGCATCGAAGCAGGATCTGGAAGGTCTTTGTAGGTGAACCTATGTATCTTACCAATCTCCCCTCCTGAACTCAGGGCATCGATGATGATTACCCTGTCGACATGTTCCAGAAAACTGAGAATGCCAAGACCGCCAGTACCAGCATCTATCAGCTCCACAGGCAGGTCCTTACTCCTAAGCTTCTCTAAGATGTAAAAACCAACCCCATCATCACCCATCAAGGGATTCCCACAGCATAAGACAACGGTTCTCAGAAGTACCACCTAGCAGACCCTTGGAATTGGTTCCCCCAGAGGCGTTTCAACGTATCTCTTTCCACCAAGTCCTGTTTCCAATACTACCTTTTTCTTGTGCTCTTCGGTGACTTCCCCTATTATTCTCGCTTCTCGACCATATTTTGTCTTTTGGATGGCTTCTAGAACGAGATCGGCATTATCGGGCTTCACACCGATTATGGCTTTGCCTTCATTCGCCACCTCTAAAGGATCAATGCCAAGCATCTCTGATGCTGCCCGAACTGCATCTCTAAAGGGAATCTGATCCTCCCTAATTAATATCCCAACGCAGCTTTTCTTTGCCATCTCATTTAAAGCAGAAGCTAACCCACCCCTTGTGGGATCTTTCATCGCAGTGACTCCTCCAACATCCAATGCTGCCTTGATCGTGCCCCACAAGGGCGCTGCATCGGACTCCAACTCAGTCTCAAAGGAGAATCCTTCTCTGAACGCTAAGAGCGATATGCCATGGTCACCGATCGTTCCCGTGACGATAACCTTATCGCCAACATTTAGACCGGAGTCACGTATTACTTCATTGGCAACCCCGATACCAGAGGTGTTGAGTACCAAATTGTCCAGTGCACCCTTTTCCATGACCTTGGTGTCGCCGGTGATGATCGCTACATCTGCCTCATTGGCAATTTCATTCATGGACCGGACGATCCGTTCCAGTTTTGCAATGGAGAAACCCTCCTCTACGATAATGCTACTGGTTAAAGCAATGGGACGGGCACCCATGACTGCCAGATCGTTTATGGTTCCACAAACTGCAATTTTACCAATATCGCCGCCAGGAAAGAATAATGGCTTGATAACGTGACTGTCTGTGGTGAGCACAACCTCCCTATCACCTATGAAAACGGTTGCACCATCATCAAGATCAGATAAGCCAACGCTGCCAACACTGTGGGGCGATATGTTCTTGAGGACTTGGGATATCAACTCCTGCATGAGGACCCCGCCAGCACCATGCGCAAGGGTGATGGTTTTTTCAGAGAGGTCTGCTTCACCCGTATGCATCTACGCTCTCCTCAATGAACTCGATCCAACCGTCGATGCTTTCTCCGACCTTCTTGCTCGTTTTCAGGACCTTGATGGACGGATTTAACCTGAGGGCATCAGAGACCATCTTATCTGCATCAGCTCCTACAGCCTCAGAGATGTCCACCTTGTTCACGATAGCTAAGTCGCAAGTCCTGAATATCATCGGATGTTTTTCCACTATGTCGTCGCCTTCGCTGACGCTGACGATAACGACCCTTTTAGACTCTCCGAGCGAATAGTCCGCAGGACAGATCAGGTTGCCAACGTTCTCTATTAACAAAATGTCCAAATCCTCCAAGGGCAACTGATCCAAAGCATTTTTAACCAAAAGAGCGTCCAGATGGCACTCTTTTCCTGTATTCATAGCGATGACCGGCACACCATACCGCTTAAAACGGTTTGCATCAATGTCTGCCACTATGTCCCCTGCAATCACGCCTATGCGATACCTGCAGCCAAGCCTCTCGATCGCCAATTCTATCAAGGTCGTTTTTCCAGAACCTATAGCGCCCATGATGTTAAAAGCAATGATGCCAAAACCATTTAATAAATGACGATTTCGCAAGGCGAGTTCTTCGTTTGCCTCTAAAACATCATGCCCCACTTCAACTTCGATCTCACACATAATCAATCATCCAGTTCAATTTTGATGTTTCTAACGTTTATCCCTTTGCCCGAAATGATATTTGGAACGGGATTTCCACATTCCGGACAGGCCAGATTAAATGCCAAATCAGATATCATGGGAGGTCTATCAGTAGACAAAACACCTTCATAACCACAATCACATTTTATCTTTGAGGGGGTGCTCACGATATTCAGCTTGGCACCCTCCATCAGGCCCCCCTTGGCCAGAATTTCAAGGCAAAAGGTCAGCTGGTCTGGATTTATATGAGTTAGCTCGCCCAAATCTATATCTATCGAAGTTACTTTTTTAGCAGCATTATTCCTAGCTGTTTCCAAGACAACCTCACATATTTCCATCGCTACGCTGTACTCGTGCATTCTTATATTACCCTAACCAAGACCTTTTTTCCTAAGTGCAAGTTGCTCAGCTAGGATATCCTTTTCCACCGCATCGGCGTACTCACGAAATAATCCGAGGGTCTCCTCACCCTGTTCAGGTGACATGATCTGGATGACATAGCCGACATGCACTAATGCGTAATGGCCTATATGGCTCTCATTTACGTCAACAAGGTCCAACCTCACTTCCTGTTTAAGGCCCCCAAAATCAACTATTGCGACCTTTTGGGCCTCATCGATCTTCACAATTTTTCCCGGAACTGCAAGGCACATTGCATGACCTCAATTAATTAATTGAATAAGTGTTTATTTTATTTAGTTAGTTAATAAACAATACTATTGACAAATATGAGCAAAAAAATTCACGTTTATGGGATCGTTCAAGGTGTAGGATTTCGCCCTTTTGTGTATAGAATTGCCCATGAACATGGATTGAGAGGGTACGTACTTAATTTCGGAAATGGCGTTGAGATCTGGATCGAAGGTGACGATGAAAAGATGGACGAATTCCTTCACGACCTGAAGACAGAGAGTCCTCCCCTTTCAAAAATCGACAAGATGGTCATTGAAAATGCACCTGAGAAGGGTTTTGAGGATTTCACGATAAAAAAGAGCAAAAAAAGCAGCAGCATCAAATCTTCAATAATCCCCCCGGATGTCGACATTTGCGATGATTGCCTCAGCGAGATGTTCAATCCGAGCGACCGCAGATATCATTACCCCTTCACCGTTTGCATGGACTGCGGTCCCAGGTATACCACCGTCTCTTGTTTGCCCTATGACAGGCAAAATACGACGATGGTCGATTTTCCTCTTTGTAAAAGATGCAATGAAGAGTATACCTCGCCCAGGGATAGAAGGCATCATGCACAATCGATATGTTGCAGTGATTGCGGTCCGAGGATGATGTTATATGATGATAAAAGAGAGCTGGTCCTAGAAAACCATAGTAACGAAGCCATCCTCAAAACTGCAAAACTTCTGGATGATGGAAGTATAGTTGCAATCAAAGGAATCGGTGGAGTGCACATAGCTGCAAAAGCCACTGATGACGAGCCATTACTACGCCTAAGGAAAAATCTTGGGAGGCTTGAGCAGCCTTTTGCGGTCATGACCAGAGATGTGGAAACTGCAAGGAACTTCACTTTGATGAAGCCCATCGAAGAAGAGCTTCTGACCAGCTACAGAAAGCCGATAGTGGTTTTAGAAAAGAGCGGGGTGTACCATCTTTCCCAATATGTCGCCCCTGGGCTACACAACATCGCCGTTTTTTTACCCTATGCAGGCCTGCATCATCTGCTATTCAGAGCTCTCGAGGAGCCGACATGTGTGATGACCAGTGCAAACCTGCCAAGGAGGCCGATGATAACGAGCAATGCAGAGGCTTTTGAGAAATTGGATGGGATCGCAGATTACTACCTGCTTCACAACAGAAGGATAGCAAACCGAGCCGATGACTCCGTTGTTAGGGTGATAGGAGATAAAACGAGTTTCATCAGGAGATCGAGGGGGTATGTTCCAGAGCCGATCACCATGCCTTTTACCTTTGAGACAGATACGCTGGGTGTCGGCCCTGAAATAAATAACACAGTGACCGTCTTGAGGGGGGATCAAGCATATGTATCCCAGTATATCGGAGATACAAAAAAGATAGAGACGCTGCGATACCACAATGAAGTCGTGGACCATCTAAAACAATTGACCGGAATAAACCCCCTTATATGGGGCTGCGACCTTCACCCCAGCTTTAATACAACTCACTATGCCTTGGAAAATGCAGAAAAAACGATGAAGGTGCAACATCATCATGCACATCTGGTCTCACTCATGGCTGATGCTATGCTTCCTAGAGATGTAAAGATCATAGGAATCGCTGCTGATGGAGCTGGTTATGGAACAGACGGAACTATCTGGGGGGGAGAAATCCTGGAAGTCGGTTATGATGATTTCAGGCGATGTGCGAGCCTGGAAACCCAACCAATGCCGGGCGGAGACGCTGCTGCATATTATCCCTCACGCATGGTTCTTGGAATCCTGAGCAAAGTCTTGAGCGATGATGAATTGGCGAAGATTAAACTGCGATTTAAACATTACGAAGAGGGGGGAATCGTCATCGAGCAACTAAGGCGGAATGTCAATGTAATACCCACAACAAGCACTGGCCGAGTGCTGGATGCGATATCCTCGCTTCTGGGCATAACACACCATAGGAGCTATGAGGGAGAGCCTGCAATGAAATTGGAAAGCATGGCCAGAAAGGGTAAGAGCGTGGAAATACCCTTGAGATTCAAGACAGAACGACTGGGGTCTGAAAATAGAGTGGTGCTCGATACGACCCAAATCGTATTGGATATTTATGAAAACTTAGATGTCCATTCCAGGTCAGATCTGGCATTTTCTGCAGAGGATGCCATTGCAACCGGCCTGGCAGAACTTGCCATAAATGCTGCTGAAAAAGGAGGCATTGGGACGATCGGCCTCAGTGGAGGTGTTGCATATAACGAACACATAACCACAAGAGTGAAAGAAATCGTGGAAGCGAGTGACTTCACGTTCATCAGACAAGACAAGATACCAACCGGAGATGGGGGGGTATCCCTGGGACAAGCGATTATAGCCAGCTTGATGGCTGATAATAATGTAATGGTTAGCATTTAAAAGTATCAATTAAATTGTTCCTAACTAAACTAAACCAATATCCAAAAAGGTTCTCTGTTAGTAGTGTTCATGAAATCATCTAGTTATCTTGTATATTTTTTAAACACTCATTTATATTCACATAGATTCTTTTTTATTCTCGTTTTCACAGCTAGAATGGTGTATATAGAGGTAGCACTGGAAAAAGGCACGAAAAACTTTATATTATATGTTTGCATAAAATAAGATCCATGAAGATGGGGAGACGCAAGTTTCTCAAGTCTATCGCATTTGCAGGGGCCATAGCAACTATGGGTTTTTCTGGATGTGTGTCAACTCCAGAGTTCACACCAACTCCGACACCAACACCAACGCCCAAATCAACACCAACATCAAAGCAGGCAACTAAAAAATTTTTTGATGTGGGTACAGAAGAGAAAAACTGTCCAGTATGTAGCGGCTTCATGAGACTTCAAGACCAGTCTGGTGTACTGATGTGGGTCTGTAGTACATGTGGACATGCTGAGAGAGTAACTGAGCCAGATATTTTGAAAAAGTATGGCTATACAAGCTAAACAAATCAACTTAAAGTTACTAATGAAAGCAATACCATGTTAACCAATACTGGAGATACCCTACTTCACTTCAGTAGCAGGGTTAGCATGGTCTAGAAAACTTAAGAAATTTTTTAACCCTGCGGGCATATCGCATTTATCACTATGATATCCCAAAGTGTGTTTCTGTGCTGTTGATTGATACACGTGTTGAGGTGGATAATGGTGGTTGCCTTAACCACTCCTGCCCTATGTTAAATTACATAACATAAATGTCAAAAGACCCCATAGATTATTTTTCCAACCTCATTTTTAAAGGTCACATGTCGGGAAGTTGGTGTTGATAAGGGTATTTTTACAGGTACATAATCGATGAGGTCATGTCACCAGAGTGATCGGGATGGAAATTTTCTCACCTCAGTCCCAATAAAGCCAATAACAGGGATTACCATTAAAATTACAATCAAAGTAGCAAGAATTTCTTTCCGCAGGATTTATCTTTTCAGTCAATTTTGCTTCAAAAATCTAATCTCATATATAATCACTTAGATTCCCAACTCAAACAAAAAAATAATAAGAAATGAAACAAAAATTTCGAAACTAAGCCAAGCAATCGCTACAAGCTTAGGCAACAGAAAGCTGTGAGACCTATCGTTATTTTTTTGGACAAAATATTTATGATATGACGATTGAAATTTAAACATTTAACTTAACATTAGCATCTGAGTGTTTAACATCAAAACTTCCACAAAGGAAGGATAAAGAAAGATAAGAAATGAATTCATATCGATGCGATGAAATGGGGCAATAGACTAAATCAAACCATAAGTTGGGTCTTTTGTTGAAAAGCAAGTGCGATAGCGATAAAAAATAGAGGAGCAACATAGGTGTCTAGTATTCGAAGGGGGTTGATAAAGGAAACGATCGCTATTACTTTAGTATTGAACTTATTAGTTGTATCTTCTTTAGGATGCGTAAAATTAGATTCAGGTCCCGCCACAACACCCATTCCGACTCTGACGTCAACTGAAACGACAACGCCAACAATAGAGGAGGATGAACTCACCCTTGAACTGAAAAATTTGCCAGAGCTGGATTGGGCATTGAAGAGGATTTTTAAACCCTCGGCATTCGTAGAGGACAGGGATTACATCAGGATGGTATTAGACATCTACAAATCAAACCCCAGAATGAGCAACCTCTCAGGAGAGCCCCTACTCTATGCTATTTTATGGCTAGGCATCGAAGATGGTCAGCGAAGTGATTTCGCTCACCACGTGGATGTTGAATACTTGGAAAGTGATATAATCCCCTTAGCAAAGGGAATCACGACCATGTCCAGTAACGACACTCAGGCCGTGAAAGCAATTCAGGAGTGGCAAAAAAATGCCATAAAATACGCTCCAACACAACGTCCGACGCTCAAGAATACACTCGAAAATGAAGAGGGTGGGTGTGTTGAGAAGTCCAAGTTAATTGTTACACTTTGCAGATCAGTGGGGATACCTGCAAGGTTGGTTTGGTCCAAGCAAATCAATCATGCCTGGGCACAAGCATACGTTGAGGGGAGTTGGGTAGATGTCGCTTCCTCAGGCCTGCTAGATCATGATGAGGATGGTTTCATAACATATTCGGACCTTAGAGAGCTTAACTTAACAAATATGGCCGATGTGTTTGTTGAACCGCCCTACTATGCCTTCGAGGGATACGGTTACGACCGATTAGACCTAACACTCGGATACAATAGATGTGTCATCGAACAAATGATTACTGAGGCACAAGATACAATAGGATCTGCACGGGATTTAGAGGAAAACGTAAGTCAGGCAAAAGAATTACTTTTTCAGTGGGAGAATGAAAAATCATCAGTGGAGCGAAATAGGATCGGCAGACAAATTATGGAATCCTTATTAAGCGCCACCATGAGCATTGAGGAGGACGTTAGCACCCAGGACGTTCTCGTGGTCTTCCTCGAGGATCTTCCACGATTTCTCGTAGAAGCACCTGACGGCGAGTTGGTATACACTCCCAGACAATATATCGAGCCGTTTGAAGATGTGCCCAATGCCATTGTCTCTTGGAGGCGTTTAGAGGGGTCGCTGCTTAATTCAGATCCAAAGGTTCTTTGTATTTTCGACACCGTTCCCAGTGAAAACCTAGGAAAGGAGATGTATTTAGAACAAGCAGAGACACCTCCGATACTTGATTTGTTTGCTGTGCTTTCAATAAAACAACTAATCGAAAAATACGACCTTGACGTAAAAACCAATATCGTAATCGGCATATCTAATGTTACTGAGTTCGAGGTCTGGGGCAGACCTGAGATCGACTCCCTTGCCCTGCTCTTTGACACGTATTATAGGGATGCTCCTGCCCTTATGCTAGAATTCGTTCAGGCTATAAACAGAGCTCAAAATCAGTCCGAGATGGTAGAGTTTTGGCTTCCTCCCACATTAGGTGAAAATTACTCCTATCGCATATCAGCCGCTGGTCCTGTGATCAGCGAAAATGGCGATTTTATCGGTTACTCCCTCATGTTTAGAGTTTGGCTAAGCACAACCATCGGTAGGTTGACAGTGGATGTAGGATCAGGGCATTTGGGGGAGTATCTGAAATATGAGTACACCAATCTTGTGTTTATTGATGAAATCGGGAGAGTTTACGGACCAGAGGAAAAGGATGGTAAATACTACTATAAAGCGGGTCCGTCGATATTATTTCCTCTCCGGTATATCGATTGTTCCAATAAAGACGATAGATATTATTTCCAGACCTGCCCCTCAATACTTAATTTACAGGGGGGGTCTCACCTTAAGATTCAGCGACAAGATGGGCTCATCCTAATTAACACTAAGTCATTTAGCTAGATACGCGAGAAGTCTTCAGATAAAAATATTCTTTCGTTTTTTATGACACTCGGGTTACGCATTCCAAAAAGTTCGAGCTCTTTCTGGAGTGCATCTCCTTTTCAAAATCCAGCTTGGTTCTTCACTTGCCATGCTGCATGCTTCAACTACAACGCCAGTACAGCATAGTATAAATAAATTAAATAAAGATCAAAGCCATATCTGCGATCTCCGGCCGTTAGGTTAGCAATGACACCGCATACGATAACAAAAAGAGCCCGAGGGGTGTAACATTGAAGCTTGCCTAACAGAAAAGTTTAACCATTATACATACCATTGCATATCACCATGCAGGATAGATTTGGGAGAGAGACCAAAGGTATTCGCATATCAGTTACGCAAAGGTGCAACCTAGATTGCTTTTACTGCCATAAAGAGGGACAGAATCCTTCAAAAAAGGAGATGACACCATCTGAGATCGAGAGGATCGTCTTCATCGGAAAGAAAATTGGGATCAAACAACTGAAGATAACGGGCGGCGAACCATTGGTTAGGAGGGATATCTGCGAGATAGTTCAGCGTGCATCCAATCATATGAAGAATATATCGATGACCACCAATGGCATCCTGTTAGAAAAATACGCAGCAGATCTAAAGAGTGCTGGTCTGCGCAGAGTCAACATCAGCTTTGACACGCTGGATGCTGAGAAGTATAAGATTATCACCGGCACAGACTGCCTATCCAAAGTAGTTGACGGACTAAACGCTGCAATCGCCAATGATTTAACACCAATCAAATTAAACATGGTCATCATGAAGGGGATCAACGAGGATGAGATCGAGGAGATGATTCGCTTTGCTAGTGAAAAAAGGGTGATATTGCAACTAATCGAGCTTGAGATGTTCAACAAAGAATTCTATGACAAATATCACTATGACATTGGTCCAATCGTGGCCGAGTTAGAGGAAAGGTCTGTCCGAGTAGAGGAAAGGGAGATGCATCATCGCCGCAAATATTTTATCGAAATCGATGGCAATATTAGTGAGGTAGAGGTCGTCAAGCCCATGCATAACACCACTTTTTGTAGTAATTGTACCAGAATGAGGGTTACGGCTGACGGAAAACTGAAGCCTTGCCTTCTCAGAAGCAATAACCTAGTTGATTTAATAGGGCTCATTCGAAAAAACGCATCAGATGAGGAATTGATAAAAACGTTCAAAAAAGCGATTTTACTACGAGAGCCATTCTGGAGGTGAGAGTAGAGTATGAGGACCATTCACGATTTGATAGAAGAGGTAAAATCCAACCCAAAAATAGACAGAGCAGGGATGATTCTATGTCACAATGGAATTGTTCGTGGCTTCTCAAGAGGTGGAGAGGAGGTCTCAAAGTTAAGGGTCAAAGCAGACAGAAAAGCACTGGAAAAAATTATAGATGAGATGAAGAAAAAGCCAGGCATAGTTGATCTCAAGGTTCACATAAATGAAGGAGTGCTTGGCGTCGGGGATGATGTCCTGTTGGTCGTGGTGGCAGGCGATATCCGCGAGAACACCTTCCCTGTTTTGAAAGAGGTGGTAGATACGATCAAAAGATCGATCCTGGAGAAGGAGGATATCTGATGCGATCGCATGAGGAGCATAAAAGTCATGTGAGGAGTGTGAGATGTGCAGTTCTGACTTTCAGCGATTCCAGAACTGAGGAGAGCGACGATTCAGGCAAGCTGATCAAAGAGTTGCTGGTAAAGAGCGGTCATGAGATAGTAGCGTACCAAGTCATGAAAGATGACCTAAAGGCAATTCAAAAAGCAGTGCAAGATCTAATCGATTCCGACGTACAGGTCATAATCACCAATGGGGGCACAGGCATCTCGAAAAAAGATGTCACCATAGAGGCCATATCGGAACTGCTTGATAAAAAATTGGACGGCTTTGGGGATATATTCCGGTTCCTAAGTTATGAGCACATGGGAAGCGCAGCAATGATGAGCCGCGCTATAGCCGGAACGATAAAAAATAAAATCGTAATATGCATGCCCGGATCCGTAGATGCCGTCGAGCTGGGCATGAAAAAGTTGATCCTGCCGGAACTCGGACATATGGTGTGGGAGACGAACAAATGAAGCCATTTAAATCGCTGATTCCGCTGGAAAAGGCATTGAAAATCATGGAAAAGGCCTTGAAGCCAATTGATCGGACTGAGTCAATCTCCATCAAAAAATCTCTTGGCAGGGTTTTGTCTGGGGACGTAATAGCAGAAATAGATGTCCCCCCATTCGATAGAGCTGCCATGGACGGATATGCTCTCAGGGCAGAGGACACATATGGTGCCAATAACTTTGAGCCTAAGATTTTGAGAAAAATTGATGAGATATATGCAGGAGAGGTTAGCGATAAAATCGTGCACAGAGGGGAGTGCATTCAAATTTCAACAGGATGCAAAATGCCCTCGGGGTCAGATGCGGTAATGATGGTTGAGAGCACTGATCAAATTGGAGCGGAGGTGAAGATGTTTAAGCCCGTATACCCCAAAGAGAACGTTTCTCCCATGGGTGAGGACATAGCGGCGGGTAGCATCGTACTAAAGCCGGGGGAAGTGCTAAATCCGAGCAAGATCGGTGCTTTGGCAGCACTTGGAATTCAAAAAATAAATGTTTATGAAAAGCCAAGGGTGGCGATTATCCCAACCGGCGATGAGATCGCAGACCTTGGTAGCGAGCTAAAAGAGGGTCAAGTCTATGACATAAATTCATACACTCTCTCATCCATCGTAGAAGAGAACGGTGGAGCACCTATTAAGTTTGAGATAGTTCCAGATACAAACGAGAGCATTCGAGCTGCGGTGAAAAACTCATTGGAATACGATTTGATTTCCTTCTCAGGGGGTAGCTCCGTAGGTGAAAGGGATATTCTCCACAATGTGATTGAAGAGGTTGGCACTATTTTGTTCCATGGCGTCCAGATAAAACCAGGTAAACCCACTTTATGTGGTATCGTTGACAAAAAGCTCGTTTTCGGGATACCCGGATATCCCACATCTTGTTTGAGTAATGGATACCGCTTCTTGCTTCCAGCCGTTAGAAAAATTGCGAGATTACCCCCAAAGAGGTTTACAATCGTCAAAGCGAGAATATCGAGGCGTGTGGTCTCCTCGCTTGGAAGGAGCCAGTTCCTAACGGTGAGGTTGGAGGGACAAGTTGCCCACCCAGTATTCAAGGAATCCGGAGCTATAACGAGCATGGCAGATGCAGATGGCTACGTGGACATACCAGCTGATGTGGATCTCATCGAGGCTGGTGATGAGGTCGAAGTCATATTGTTGATGTAAGGTAAGGTGATCGAATGATACTTGGCGTTTATGGCTATTCAAAATCAGGAAAAACCACCTTCATAGAAAAGCTTTTAAAGATACTGGTTGCGGATGGATATGATATTGCTACGATAAAGCACATCCCGCATGAGGGTTTTTCGATTGACACTGAAAAAAAGGATACGTGGAGATACAGAAATGCGGGCGTAAACACTGTGGTAGCTAGTTCTCCCGGTGAGACTGTGTTTATGATAAACGAGGGGATGCAACTCAACTTAATCCTCCAAATGATCCAGACGATTTCAAAACCAGATTTGATTTTGGTCGAGGGTTATAAAAACGAGAGCATACCAAAAATTGCTTTGGGACAAATCGAGGAGAGGCCCAACACCATTTTTAGATATGAGGATAATCTGGAAGAAATCCTGCAATACATCAAACGAGAGCTGGATATAGAAAGAATCCTAAGGCAGTTACCAGGTATTGATTGCAAGAAATGTGGCTTTGATTGCAGGAAAATGGCAGAGCTCATATATGCCCAAGAGAGAGTATTGGAGGATTGCCGCTCATTTTCACAGCTACCGGTCTTCTTAGAGGCAGATGGAAAAAGCATTCCTTTAGGTGGTTTTACCAGAGATATGATTGCGAATATAATCAATGGCATGATTTCGTCTTTGAAGGGCACAGAGGGCGCGAGAGAGTTCAAGATAATCCTGAGAAGGTGATGGATATAATATAAATAAATCAAAACTTTTTTAGACCGATAGCTTTTTATACCATTATGTTAATTATAACATATCGATGTTAGAAATGAAGTACGTTTAAAGATTATAAAATTTGTAGAAAGTAGGTTAATTCAGAGCGCTCCTAATGCCGCTATTGTTCCTCCATTTCTTTTTTCTGTGGGGCGCTCTACAAATCCTACGCTCTAAAATGTCTTGGGACCTTTATCGTAATTCCGATGGCTTTTATATGCCGAAGTTGCAATCATCAGCTAGAATTTAAAGCGTACTTCTCCAACCGCCACCCAAACCGAAACTGTTTTATATCGAGTGATAAAACGTTAATAAGAGTAGTAAAAACTTTCATATCGAAGGGATGAAAATGGAAAAAAGAAAATTAAGGATATTAGGGGTGGTTATCGCACTACTTCTGGGTACATTGGTAGTGCCTTGCATACCAGCAAGAGCACAGGGAACCCAAATAATAAGGGTCTTCCATGCAGGGAGCTTAGCAGTGCCTTTGGAAGAGGCGGCTATACAATTTGAAGCATTGCACCCAGGAGTGGATGTGCAACGCCAGTCACATGGCAGTGTTGAGGCCATAAGACAGATAACTGAGGTTGGGAAGATAGCAGAAGTGCTCGCATCCGCAGATTACTCACTCATACCAAGCATGATGTACCCAGATTTTGCCGATTGGGACGTTAGATTCGCGACTAATGACCTTGTGCTTGCGTACAATCCTGAAAAGAGCAGTTATGCAAAAGAAATAACTCCAGAAAACTGGTACGAGATCCTGCGTCGAGATGGAGTGGTATTCGGCTTCTCGAATCCGAACCTCGACCCTTGCGGGTATCGTACAGTAATGGTCTTTCAACTAGCGGAGTTGCACTACGGTGATGGCCAGATATTCGATGATTTAATCCTTAACAAAACTGCAATTACGATCAGTGAGGAGGCGGATGGAACATACCTTATAAAGACGCCGGAAGACATGAAACCAGACACCAGTAAGGTGGACATACGACCTAAATCGGTAGAGCTCGTGGCCTTTGTGGAGGAGGGGGGGCTTGACTATGCATTTGAGTACCGGAGCGTAGCCGTGCAGCACGGTCTCTCCTTCGTCGATTTGCCTGTGCAGATAGATCTAAGCAGTGTGGATCATGCCGATGGTTACAAAAAGGTCAAATTGCAAACATCGGATGGGAATATAAATATAGGATCGCCGGTGGTATACGGCATCACCGTGCCGAAGAATGCAGATAACGCAGATCTTGGTCTGGAATTCGTGAAATTTATCATCAGCAAGCCTGGACAGAAGATCTTTTCAGATATGGGACAACCTGCCATTGTGCCTGCTGTTGGGAATGGGAGTATACCAGAGGATCTGAAACCCTATTTAGCTGAGGTATCTGCAGCACCAACGCCAATGCCTGTACCAATATCCACTGGACCAAAGCAAACTTTGATGCTGGCAACGACTACGAGTCTCTACGATACCGGGCTGCTCGATGCATTGAAGCCTGTCTTTGACGAGAAATACAATGCAGACCTACGCATGGTTTATGCTGGAACCGGAAAGGCACTAGAATTCGGACAACGGGGAGATGTGGATGTATTAACCATACATGACAGAGCAAGAGAAGATCAGTTCGTGGCAGAAGGACACGGGATAAACCGAAGATGCTTCGCCTACAACTATTTCGTCATCGTGGGTCCTGAAAGCGATCCGGCAGGAGTCAAGGGGATGAAGCCTGAGGATGCGTTCAAAACGATAATGGAAAAGGGGAAAGCCAACCCACAAATCCAGTTCGTTTCACGAGGCGATAACTCTGGCACACACGCCAAGGAGAAGGCTGTGTGGGCAAATGCTGGTTTTGACTATGAAGAGATCAGAAAATCCGGAAATTGGTATGTTGAAGCTGGAAGTGGCATGGGACCCACGCTGATCATGGCAAATGAAAAGTCTGCGTACACACTGTCAGATATTGGCACATTCCTCGCATTTAAGGGTGATATAGATCTCGTGCCGATTGTTGATAAGGGGGATATCCTACTCAACGTCTATGGTGTGATCGCAATAAATCCAGAAACCCACCCCTATACCAACATCACCATGGCTAACAATTTCGTTAACTTCTTGATATCTGAAGAGGCTCAGAAGATCATTGCCGAGTACGGTGTTGATACGTATGGAAGCCCGCTCTTCTATCCGCTTTCGGGTGGGGCGTGTAAAGAATTATTCGGCTGCCCAACATGGGAGGAGTGTGCGATGCCAGCAACGTATCCTGTAACAACGCCTGCACCAACGCCAGCACCAACTCCTGCTCCAACGCCTACACCTACACCCAAACCAACACCAGCACCCACTCCTGCTCCAACGCCAGCGCCAACTCCAGCACCTACACCGAAACCCACACCAATGCCAACAGTCAGACCAATACTAACCCCAGCACCAGCTCCAACGCCTGCACCAAGTATACCCGGATTTGAAGCAGCCTTCGCAATCGTTGGACTCCTAGCGGTAGCATATCTGATATCGGGAAGGAAAAATAACCCATAAGAAAAAAGCAGAACCAAGGGGGAGGTGTTTCTTCCCCCATTTCTAATTTTTTTCCAAAAAAATAGTGGAACCTTAAAAATCTGCCTTTTGTTTTGCAGTGCAGCCTTAATGTGCATAGGGTTTATAACAGAATATATAGTATATCCGAGGGTGCAATAATCAAAGATTACAATTTTTCATTGAGGTTTTGACATGAACGAGATTATAAACGGCTTAATAAAAGCAATCGAACTCATTGTCACACTTGATCCAGAGGTTATGGATATAACGCTCCTAACGTTACGTATTTCAATAGCTTCTATGATCATAACATCTCTAATATTCATCCCAACCGGGAGTTTTATCCATTTTCATGAATTTCGGGGAAAGCGATGGTTAATAAATATCATCCAAACGCTTTTTGCACTTCCAACAGTAGTCATTGGGCTTCTGGTCTTCTTATTACTTTCACGAGCAGGCCCTCTTGGATTTCTTGGATTCTTCTTTACACCTACAGGTATGGTTATCGGACAGGTCATATTAATAGCCCCCATCATGACTGGATTAACCATCTCCGCCCTGAGTGGAGTTGACAAAACGATCAGAGATACGATCGTTTCTCTGGGCGCAACAGAATTTCAGGCCATCCGAGCAACCATAAAAGAGGCACGTTATGCAATTTTAGCTGCCGTTATCACAGGATATAGCCGTGCAATATCCGAGGTGGGTGCTGCAATGATGATTGGTGGAAATATAAGGGGCTACACAAGGGTGCTGACGACCGCGATCGCACTCGAAACCTCGATGGGTAATATCGAGTTCTCACTGGCCCTTGGCATTATTCTCATGTCCTTAGCGTTCGTTATAAATATAATTCTGAACCGGGTTCAACAGAGGTAGATCGATCATGATAGAAGTAAAGCGGTTATCCAAGAGATACGGTGAAAAAGAAATTTTAAAGGATATTAACCTAACGATAGAAAAAGGCGAGATATTTACCATCATTGGACCCACCGGTTCTGGTAAGACGACGCTTTTACGTCTTATTGACCTTCTGGATATGCCTACATCAGGGGAGATATTTTTTAACGGCGCCAATGCATCTTCAAAAAGAAGAAGAGAAATACGCAGAAAGATGTCGATGCTGTTCCAAAAACCTGCCCTCTTCAAAACTAGTGTATATGACAACGTCACGTATGGGTTGAAGTTCCGAGGCATTGGGCGATATAGCATCGATAAAAAGGTTAAACACGCCTTGGATACAGTTGGACTATTGGACTACGCAAAGAGGATTGCGCCGACGCTGTCAGGGGGCGAGGCCCAGCGAGTGGCACTGGCAAGGGCAATCGTAACAGAGCCTGAAGTGTTGTTGCTGGATGAGCCAACTGCGAATCTCGACCCCATCGCCACGGAAAAGATAGAAGAATTGATCGCACATATCAATCGAGAATATAAGACCACGATCATTATATCTACGCACGACAGACTGCAGGGTCAACGCCTCGCAGATCGAATCGCGGTGATGATGAAAGGGGAGATTAGTCAAGTTGGGCAGCCACATGAGATATTTTATTCGCCTAAAAATGGAGAGATTGCGAGATTCGTCGGTGTGGAGAACATCGTACCGAGCGTCGTGGAGTCGAATGAGGGCGGGGTAACGGTTGTCGATATCGGGGGATTTAAAGTAACCTGCGTATCTCCCTTCCCTGCCGGAGAAGCTGTTCTGTTCTGCCTCAGAGCGGAAAGTATCATTCTCTCAAAGGAGCTCGGAAAAAGCAGTCTGCGGAATGTGTTGCCTTCGACGATTTTGAAGATCACACCAGTTGGACCGTTGGTTCGGGTAAAACTCGAGAATACGCTCGTAGCACTGATTACAAAACAGGCAGCAGAAGAGCTCAAACTCGCGGTAGATGACCAGGTCTATGCAAGCTTTAAGGCAACCTCGGTGCATGTGGTAAAAAATCAGTAATAATTAATGCCTTAAGGCGCAATCGCATACGGGATTTTAAAAACTCTTTTTGAGATATTTTGTACTTACCACGCAGAGCGCCAACCCGGCAAAAAAGCCGATTCCAAGGTTTGTTAAGAGGGAAATTACACCAACCGTTACGGCTATGATCATGTCATATGTCTTACCAAGCGTCCGCATAAATTTCCCCAGTTCCAGCGCGGCGAAAAAGAGCATCACGCCGATTATTGATAAGGGGAAGGCACCAAAGATCGTTGAAACTGATTCTGCCAGGAAAAAGGCTAAAATAATTTCTAAGATGCCTTCCATCAGCATAGCCCCACCTGTTCGAGCACCAAAAAAGTATTGGGCGGCGAATCCACCTGCGCCATGACACATTGGGATGCCCCCAAAAAAGGGGAATATCGTGTTCATCCATCCTATATTCTTGGCTAAATTCTCCTCTCCAATCCTGTTACCCGGGAATTTGTTATTGACCGCGAGGCTGGTAGCTAAGACCGCATTTGACAGGGTTAAAACCACCTGTGCTATACCCACGGTCAGAAGACCTCTCCCCATATCGTAAAGAGAAGGCACATAAATTTTGGGTAGATATAATCCAAATTCCAACGTGATATCTGGGGTGGAGATAAAGACAACAGCCAGACCTAATAAAAAAATAGCAAGTCCTGCAGGGAGTTTTTTATTTTTAATCAGTAACATAACGAGAATGAGTGCCATAGCAGCTAGAAAAATATTGGTCCAAATAAGTTCAAGTGATTCCTTCAGCAAGGTTAAAGCGAGGCCAAACTGCACACCCACGATGACACAGAGAGGGATCACTTTTGCAATTTTCCCGATCGATTTTGAGAAGGCTAAAAATAACCAAATTAGACCCATCCCTATGCCTGTTCCGTATACCAAGGAAGGGCTCCAGTGTTCGTTTAAAGCCACTACACCGACTGCCTTCTGAGGTTCTACGGGTAACGGTAATTTGTAAATTAGACCGACAATTAGATTTGTCACACCCATCGCAATGAGAATCCCGGAAGGATCTAACCCTAAAACTGCAATGTAGCCTATGATAAATGGGTTCAGTGGACCGAAATCTCCGAGTGCCCCCGCCAATTCCACTAAACTAAATTCAAAATCCTTTATTCGGACCATCGAGGTATAACTGGTTCGTACTATAAAGAAAAATCTTTTTGTCCATCAAAAGCGTAAGTTTTTATATACCAACTGTTATAACAACTGTTAAGAGGTGAAAAAATGGCCAGCAAAATCTATGTTCGAGGAAGAATGAAAGTAGGAAGTGGCGTCAGGCAGCCAATGTTCAGGGTTGTAGCGGTAACTCATAACACAGGCGATGACACACACCTGAAGATTGAGGGGAGACACTTCAGAAAGACCGAGATCGAACAGATCGCAAAGGATGTCGGTGCTAAGGTCGTATATCTCCATGCAGTGCCTGAAGAGGAACGAGGCACCATGAAAGAAGAGTGATGGGGGGGTAAAACCCCATCCTTTTTTTACAATAAATGGTGAACATGAATGGAGCCATTTAGCCAAGCGGATATTTTTGAGGCAGCTGTAAAGATCATGCTCAGTGTTGACAAGTGCATTACAATCCATTTTACCGATGGCTCAATCGCAATAAGATTCCCCACTACAAGAAAACTGGCAGAATATCTCGAAGTGCCGCACTACTATATACTCCCCTATTTCGCCATGATGGAGAAGGATGGCTTGATTACCCGCGTTGAAAGAGTGGGGATCTCGACAACTCTGAAAGGTACCCTCAAATTAATCAAAAAAATGGCGACCGAATATAGAGAACAGACAGAAGAACTTCTTGGAAGCGAGCTCTTCACTGAACTCCAGAAGAGAATTGAATTGGTAGATTCATAAATGACGAATTTTACAAATTTTATAAGAATTAACCAGACCTGATGGTGGTGCCTACCTTTTCCCCCAGAAGGACCTTTGTAAGCATGCCACTTTTATGGCCATTGACTATTTTCACTTCATGAATATTATTCGCATCCCGGAGAAGTTCAACAACCTTTCGCTCAAGAACGAGGTCCTCCATATCCATCTCAATGAGCTCCTGTGCGGTGATATCCTCTATCAATTCTGCATCGGGATTTTTAAAAGGATCTTCGGTATAAAGCCCATCAACGTTCTTCAACAGTATGCAATTCTTTGCTCCTAACACCTCTGCTATAAGGAACGTACCCGTATCGGTCCGGTGAGGTGGAATCATCCCGATCTCTGGAGGATATTCGTACAGTCCATAGGGAGGAGTTCCATGCATGACCGGTAGAATGCCCATCGCAAGTAGCATGGTTATCTCTAAAAGATCAGAAACATGAATTCTCAATGCAGTGTACTTTGAGAGAAGGACCGCCATCATTATCGCATTCTGTTCACTGATCTTGCCCGCAAGCTCTGCCAGCACACCGGTCGGCATTCCAAGGTCGAGACCGATGTCAAGGATGTGACGGACACGCACACCACCCCCCGTGACAACGAGAAGCTGATGATTCTTCGAGAGTTCGCCGATCTCCTCTACAAGAGGTAGTACTACGGGCGCGCCATAATCAATGATGCCATGACCCCCAATCTTGACGACATTGAGATTGGGTGCAATCCTCACTTGTTCACGGTTTTCGTATCGTCTCAGCAGCCCTTTTCTGACAAGGGATTCTCCTTTAAGTTTTGATTTCAGTTCATACCTGCCTTTCATAATAAATAACCCATTAGTTGTCTATTTAAACGCTATAAAATGGATATGTAATAAATAAATACTTCACCTCTTTTGGAATAAATATGTTTATATGGCCGTCATTTGTTTATATAGCTATCGAGTGGTAAAATATTACATATAGATAATGCAATAGAAACAAATATCCCATATCGATAAAATTGTAGAAAGGATATAAAGTATGGGAAATGAATACAATGAAAAAAATTTCGAAATTATCATTTGAGAGGATAAAGCAGGAGAGGGTTTTTACCATTTTCCTTTTTTTAGGACTAGTGCTTGTTGCCTTTGTTTTTATTACGCTTGGAAACATGTTTTACAAACAAGCGGAAGATTTTTCGGGTTTAACTGCCGCTGCAACCGACCCTGTCGTTTTAAAGTCAATCGGTATCAGCATATCCATGGCTCTGATCGCTACCTTAGTCGCTTTCTTTTTCGGTGTCCCTTTAGCTTATTTTCTTGCAAGAAAGGAGTTCGCGGGTAAGAGCATAATAGAGGGTTTGGTGGATGTTCCTTTGATGATCCCGCATGTCGTCGCCGGAATTGCATTATATGGTGTGTTCATGCGGCATGGATTGATCGGTGCACCGCTTCGAAAGTTGAGTATTGTAGTTACAGATGCTTATTCAGGAATTGTGATTGCCATGCTCTTCATGAGCCTTCCCTATTTAGTGGATACTGCGACAGAGGGTTTTAAAGAGGTTGATCCGCGTTTAGAGAATGTAGCTCGCTCATTAGGCGCATCCCAATGGAGAACATTTCGGGAAATAACGTTCCCACTTGCTTTTCCTTCCATACTGAGCGGAGCGATCCTAAGCTGGGGACGTGCAATAAGCGAGTTCTCAGCCGTTTTGATCCTTGCATACCATCCCATATCAGCGCCGATTTTGATATTTGAGAAATTTACCTCTTTTGGACTTCGCGCATCAAGACCCATATCAGTTTTGCTGATTCTGATTTGCCTAGTGATATTCATATTATTGCGCATGCCCCAACGGAGAAAGAAATGATAGAAGTAAGAGACTTATGCAAGGATTGGAAAGAGTTCTCCCTTAAGGATATAACACTAGATGTAAAAAAAGGAGAATATTTCGTTATTTTAGGGCCCACAGGCGCAGGTAAAACGTTACTTCTTGAGACCATTGCTGGATTCCACATCCCTGATAAAGGAGATGTCTGGATTGAGGGGCGCGATGTAACGCTTATTCCCCCAGAAAAGAGGAAAATTGGCTTCATTTATCAAGATTATTCCCTATTCCCCCATTTGACAGTTGAGCAAAACATAGCATTCGGTTTGAAATTAAAGAGGACATCAAAATCGAATACGAATAGTGCAAGATTGAAGGATATAATGAACTGGCTGAAGATTTCGCACCTCGCGCATCGTTATCCAAGCACGCTCAGTGGCGGAGAGCAACAGAAGGTGGCTATTGCAAGGGCCATTGCCATCGAACCCCCCATATTACTTTTGGATGAACCGTTATCTGCCTTAGATCCCAGAACGAAAGACTACCTAAGAGACGAGCTGAAGCTAGTGAAGAAAGAATTCGGTATCACCATGGTTCACGTCACACATGATCAGACGGAGGCGTTGGTGCTCGCTGATAGGATAGCGGTATTGATGAACGGCCGATTGATGCAAGTAGGCACACCCTATGAGATATTTAACAAACCACTGAACGAAGAATTAGCCGACTTTGTTGGTGTAGAAAATATACTCTATGGTAATGTTCGCAATAAGGAGAATGGTATTGCTGAAATAGAGATTAATTCTGGCATGACTATATTCGCTGTTACAGAATATTGTGATGGAGCTGTGAGAGTGTTCGTTAGACCCGAAGACATTACCATATCAAAAAGCAAAGGAGACAGCAGTGCTAGGAACGTTATGAGTGGTAAAATAAGAGAACTACAGAGCATAGGCGCTTTAACCCGGGTGAAACTAGATATCAATCTTGTTGCGCTTATTACCAAGCAATCACGTGAGATTCTTGGACTGCAAAATGGTGATGACGTCTACGCAACCTTCAAAGCAACTTCGGTGCACGTTGTGAGTGGATGAGTGTAAAGTAACTCTAAATCATTTTTTCTCTCAAAGTAAGTGTTTGTTGAACAAGCCATATTGTTGAACAAGCCATATAAAAACCGTTCATTTATAACGAATTACATAATGATTCGGATATCCGAAACCTTTATGCCCAATGGCGCAAAATTTGCTTTGCTCATTGAATAGTAAAAACTTTCATATCGAAGGGATGAAAATGGAAAAAAGAAAATTAAGGATATTAGGGGTGGTTATCGCACTACTTCTGGGTACATTGGTAGTGCCTTGCATACCAGCAAGAGCACAGGGAACCCAAATAATAAGGGTCTTCCATGCAGGGAGCTTAGCAGTGCCTTTGGAAGAGGCGGCTATACAATTTGAAGCATTGCACCCAGGAGTGGATGTGCAACGCCAGTCACATGGCAGTGTTGAGGCCATAAGACAGATAACTGAGGTTGGGAAGATAGCAGAAGTGCTCGCATCCGCAGATTACTCACTCATACCAAGCATGATGTACCCAGATTTTGCCGATTGGGACGTTAGATTCGCGACTAATGACCTTGTGCTTGCGTACAATCCTGAAAAGAGCAGTTATGCAAAAGAAATAACTCCAGAAAACTGGTACGAGATCCTGCGTCGAGATGGAGTGGTATTCGGCTTCTCGAATCCGAACCTCGACCCTTGCGGGTATCGTACAGTAATGGTCTTTCAACTAGCGGAGTTGCACTACGGTGATGGCCAGATATTCGATGATTTAATCCTTAACAAAACTGCAATTACGATCAGTGAGGAGGCGGATGGAACATACCTTATAAAGACGCCGGAAGACATGAAACCAGACACCAGTAAGGTGGACATACGACCTAAATCGGTAGAGCTCGTGGCCTTTGTGGAGGAGGGGGGGCTTGACTATGCATTTGAGTACCGGAGCGTAGCCGTGCAGCACGGTCTCTCCTTCGTCGATTTGCCTGTGCAGATAGATCTAAGCAGTGTGGATCATGCCGATGGTTACAAAAAGGTCAAATTGCAAACATCGGATGGGAATATAAATATAGGATCGCCGGTGGTATACGGCATCACCGTGCCGAAGAATGCAGATAACGCAGATCTTGGTCTGGAATTCGTGAAATTTATCATCAGCAAGCCTGGACAGAAGATCTTTTCAGATATGGGACAACCTGCCATTGTGCCTGCTGTTGGGAATGGGAGTATACCAGAGGATCTGAAACCCTATGTGACCGGGGCAGCTGCAGCCATTCCTGAAGAAACTGCTACATCACTCATGGTATATTGCGGCGCCGGGATGCGAAAGCCGATGGACGAGATTGGAAGCATTTTTTATGAGAAACATGGAGTGAAAATAGAGTATAACTATGCTGGCTCCAATGCACTGCTCAGCCAGATGGAGCTGACGAAGGCGGGCGACTGCTATATGCCTGGGGAGACCATGTACATCGAAATCGCGGCCGAGAAGGGGTTCATCGATTACCAGCAGATGGTCTGCTACCATATACCGGTAATTACGGTGCCCAAGGGCAATCCCGCGAATATTATGTGTCTGGAAGACCTTGCCAGGAAAGGTGTAAAACTCGTGTGGGGCGATCCTCAGGTTGCGGCAACGGGTAAGACCGGCGTGGACATATTGAAGAAAAACAACCTCTACGAAAAGGTCTGGCCGAATGTGATCGCGACCGTGCCTACCATGAACGAGGTGATGGTGATGATCGCAATGGGCCAAGCTGATGCATCAATCAACTGGTGGGATACAGTAAAATTTGTCAAAGAGATTGATGTCATAGAGATACCCAGAGAACAAAATGAGATCCAAATCGTACCTATGGGCACAACGACTTTCACCAAGTACCCAAATACGGCGAAAAAGTTCGTCGATTTCGTAGCCTCGGAGGAGGGCAAAGCCATCTTTGAGAAGCACGGCTTTACCGCCTATCCAAATCCAGAATACGAAGAGGCTATTTCAGTGTCAACACCTACGCCAACGCTAATAGCAGCACCCACGCCAACACCATCATACCCAGGGCACCCACAAGAGACACCAGAACCTACGCCAACGCCAACAACCAAGCCAACGCCAGCACCTACTCCTGCACCAGCACCGACACCCAAACCAACACCAGTACCTACAGTTAGACCAATACTAACCCCAGCACCAGCACTAACAGAGCCAAGCGTACCGGGATTTGAAGCAGCCTTCGCAATCGTTGGACTCCTAGCGGTAGCATATCTGATATCGGGAAGGAAAAATAACCCATAAGAAAAAGCAGAACTAAAAATAGAGAGAATATGTTAGAAGAGTTGAAGGAGTCCAAAATTAAAATCAGCACGATTGCGGCAAGTTTAATTCTTACCGCCTTTATTTTGGCGGTAATTATCTGCTTGGTCACGCACACTACGGTATCGGCGTTAATGGACAGCATGCTTACAGAGGAAATACGATTCGCCATAAAATTGAGCTTGCTGACCTCAGGGGTATCCACCGTTCTATGTATTGCCATCTCAATACCAGTGGCATACGCACTAGCTAGATACGAGTTCTCGGGCAAGATTTTGGTTAACACCTTCTTGGATGCCCCCCTAGCTTTACCGCCTTTGGTCGCTGGAGTGGCATTGTTGATCCTATTCGGCACGACTGACTTCGGAAAATCGCTTGCTGAAATGGGGCTGGTATTTGTTTTCATGCCTGCAGGGATCATTATTGCCCAGTTTTTTGTCAACGTACCATATATGTTTAGGATACTTCGAGGGACTTTTCAAGGAATCAATCCGCGTTATGAGCGCGTCGCTAAGACGCTCGGCTGCACGGAAAGTCAAGCATTTTGGCGGGTGACGCTACCAATGGCCAAGGATGGACTCTTAGCAGGTTCGGTTATAACATGGTCGAAGGGGATAGGAGAGTTTGGCGCTGCACTTATGGTCGCTGGTGCAACACGATTGAAAACAGAGACTTTACCCATCTCATTATACTTGAATATGTCGTGTGGTGAGCTTAATTTAGCTATTGCGTCTGCAACGATTCTCATCATAATATCGCTTGTCTCACTCTTCATTTTTGAACGGTATGGAGGATTTACTCATGCATTTTAATCTTAACGCTTATATGTGGTGAAAATGATACAAATAGAGGGCGTCTCAAAGGATCTTGGTGAGTTCTTTTTACGTGACGTTGATCTTGAGATTTACGATAACGAGTATTTTGTTATTTTGGGACCCACAGGCGCAGGTAAATCTGTACTGTTGGAGACTTTAGCAGGCATTTATCGCCCAGAGAAGGGCAGAATATTCATCGACGATCAAAACATTACATATATACCGCCACGGAAGCGCAACATAGGTATGGTCTATCAAGATTACACTCTTTTTCCGTTTCTGACGGTCGAGGAGAACATTGCTTTTGGTCTCAAGCTGCGCAAAATGAACAAAATCAAGATTAAACGTAAGGTAGAGGAGCTTGAAGAGTTGTTGCATATTTCGCACCTTGCAAATCGGTATCCAGATACGCTCAGTGGCGGAGAGCAGCAGAAGGTTGCTATTGCAAGAGCCATTGCCATCGAACCCCCGATATTACTTTTGGATGAACCGTTATCTGCCTTAGACACACGAACAAGAAAGTATCTTCGAGAAGAGCTGAAGCGAATAAAGAAAGAATTGGATATCACCATGGTTCACGTCACACATGATCAGACGGAGGCAATGTTTCTGGCAGATAGAATTGGCATCATGATGGATGGCGAGATTGTACAAGTTGGCACACCTAGAGAAATATTCAATGAGCCGATAAACGAAAGAGTGGCTGAATTTGTTGGAGTGGAGAATATCCTAGAAGGAGTGATTGAGTCAAACGAAGACGGAATTACCATTGTCAGCATTAAAGGTCATAGAATAGAGGCTGTATCCAACTATTCGGTCGGCGATAAGGTACGTTTGTGCCTCAGACCAGAAGATATCACACTTGTGCTCTCTAGAGACAAGAGCAGCGCAAGAAATTCTTTCAAAGGAATGATAACCCAAATAGTGCCTTTGGGCGCTCTTATACAAGTGAATGTTAATTGTAGCTTTCCCATAATTGCGCTGGTCACAAAACGATCCCTAGAAGATATCGGACTTAAAGAAGGAGACGAAGTTATCGTTTCCTTTAAGGCTACTGCCATCCATATACTAAAACAATGACCGAATTAAAAGCAAAAGTATGGCTGGAAAAGGATGGATTGCCCGTATTGGGTGAGGGTCGAGCAAGATTGTTAGAAGCAATAGACGAAGAGCATTCAATCATTAAGGCTGCAGAAAAACTTGGAATGTCATACAGACATGCATGGGGCCTCGTCCAAAAGATGAAGGAGTCGTTAGGAGAGGGTGTCGTAATTTCAATGCGTGGCGGAAACGAGGGGGGCAGTACCGAGCTGAACGAGAGGGGACGTAGATTGCTAAAAGAATACTATGATAAGGTCCATAAACTGGAGAGCGCTCTGAAGGAAGCTCGCCTTTAGATAATTTAAGTAATTAAATACATAAATAGTCAAAACCTATTCCATCGAGTAGCTTGAGGATACCATTTAGTTTAAGGAATTTTATATTGCTATGAGGCTAACCATTTCACCCAGCAATGAATTCGGGTGCATCCACGACGTTGATTGGGCTTTGCAACGAAATATCCGCCTTTTATTTGATTATTCTACTTTAACCAAAAGAAATTAAAAATTGTCTTGCCAAATCTTTCATTTGAGGGGGTTTTTCAATCATAATTTTTACTTCTTCTGGATCGCTTGTATCTTTCAAACCATGTGCAGCATCCTGCCTAATTTTGCAGAGTTCTTTTATTTCTTTCTCTTTTCTTTCCCCAAGATATTTTTCAAAGCAATCACAGATTTTATCCTTTGTATCCCCACCCTTTTGACCATATTTAGTAGCGATCACTTCGATGGAGTCCCAAAAATCAAGGAATGCTCCTCTGGGGTTTCCATCAGACTCGGCATTTAGACCATTTCTATAGTGGCTTAATGATTTTTCAAAAATTCGCTTTTTATCTTCATCTCGTATATTCGATCTTAACTTAGCAGCCTTGCTTAAAGTACCTTCATCAATTGGGTGCATCACTTTTATTGTTATCTGTGCCATACTGCCTCCAAGCCGTCTGCTCGTCCCTCCGATAGGGTTACTAACCTGACTGGCCCTTATTCCACTTGTTTCAATTCGTATGGATGCGCCCCCCTCTAACGCTATTTTATCAAGTGCTCTGTTTACACGCTTTATGGCTTTAGCTATCACGTTACCAAAAGAGCCTTCTACAACAGTTTTAGCTACAAGATCGTCTTCGGCGAGATGAAACTCAACTTTATCCACTACTGCTCCATCATGTTGTATAGATATCAATCCTTTGATAGGTATCTTCACTTCCCATAAACTTACACTCATGTCTCTTTTCATAATTTTTCTAACCGACAATTTGCATATGTTTTATTCTTTAATAGCTATTTCATTATCAGAAACAACCAAAACATCACCCAAAAAGCCGCTCTCCACCACGTAATAAATTGCGAGGCATTAATTTAATACTAGGCGATTAAGCCACGTTTTTGTAATTACAGCCAAAGATTTGTTTGACTAAAAGGCTTGTAATTCTTTAATCTTTTTAAGTAATTGCGACTCTTCACAATACAGATTTTCGACTATTATCACTTCGTTTTTCTTTAGGTATTCCAAACCCTTCTTCGCGATCTCAGTTACCATGTGTCCACCTTATATCCACAGCGCTGACTAAATCTAAGTCACATATAATAATATGATGTAAAAGAATGTTGCAAGGTTTTTATAGATTTGTATTTTATAGACTTCACACGCTTTTACTTAGATGTCCTCTCCAGATCTTCCATGGTGTTCACGTTGATGAACGTCCTTAGGTCAGGATCGATCTTTTTTATCTTCTCGATTGATACATATCTAACCCTTGACAAAGCTTTTAACGGCGATATGATCCTGCGATCGTCCTTCTGTATGGCGCCTTCACAGGCCTTGATCGTGCTTTTCCTCTTGTAAACGGCATGCAACGGCTCTATATTGCCATCTGGCCATCTTGGCACCACTGCATCATACCCCTTTGCCAAAGAAAATAGAAAATCGACGACATCTGGATTGACGAACGGCATATCACAAGCAACTACCATTACATAGTCGCCTTTTGCGCATTGCAGTCCAGCCAAGATGCCTGCCACCGGACCATAATCTAGGATGGAATCATAGGTTAGCCTCGCTCTACAGATCACTGGGGAAATTTTTTCTCTCTGAGCTACGTCACCGACAACAACGAGCACCTCATCCACAATCCCAGAAACATTATCAAGCACATGCTCGATCATCTTCTTCTTTCCGATCTGAGCCATGGACTTGTTCGTATTAATTCTAGTGCTTTTGCCACCGGCCAGTATGATGGCTGATCTCATAACTTGTCCTATTTATTTATTGCCTCGATAAGATTTAAAAACGACCCATAAATACAGTTATTCAAAAAAATAAAAATAAGATAGATAGAGAGCAAGTTAACTACTTACCCTCTCTCCTCAGTTTCTCGTACCACTCCGGGTGATGTTCTTTCACATACTCTTCAGATGCCTTAGTGGTTAGCATGGACTTGAAAAGTGGCCATGATGGAGGTATCACAGCAGCAGTGAGGATATGCACGATCAGGAGAAGCAGTATCAGGATAGCCACTATGAGATGAAGTTTGGTCGCAATATGTACGAGGGTGGGGGATAGTTCCCGCGTATATCTGAGTGTCTTGACGATTCCTGTGAGTATGATTGCGCCCACGAGAATCGCCCAAGCCGGAGTTTCCACCCTTTCAATAGGAAGCCATTTCCCTGCATGGGGTGGTTCCTTAACACCTATCTTTGCAAGCAGATTGGCCAGAGGTCTCTTGAGTTTCTCGGGCAAATACAACCCCCTAATTCCGAAGAAGGCTCCATCCCCAATAACACCCATAATAGCCATGGTCTCTGCTATTGAGTCCTTAAAATCGCTTATAACTGGTAGGATCTCTCTGTCACCGGCGATTATGTGATTCACTATGTAGAAAAGACTGGCGAAGACCAAGATGCCTGCACCGATGAAGTGCAGCTTGTATGCCATCAAAAATGGTGAGAATGTCTTTAGCCACCCAAACCTGGTTCCAAGTAACAAAAAAACCGCGGTTATGATGCACATGATGCATCCTATCGTGTGAGTCCAATGCTCGAACAATATGCTGAATGGGTGCCGCTTTACTTTCCCATTTGCAATGACTGGAACCATGGGTTTTTTTCTTGCGCTCCTACCTCGGAGAAGACCCAATATGACGCCAAGAACTATTACAACTGGTAAAGCCTGAGCGAAGAGATCTTTGGCCGCATTCAAACTTTGTGCCTCTGCCTCCCAATCTGGTCGCATTATGTTACTCAATATCTCGCTAACATCAGCGGCATTTGCACTGATTGCACTGAACATTGCTATTATGGCAAGTAAGCCTATGGTGACCGTGATCTTTCTACCAGTACCTTTTTTCACCCCATTTCCTCCCTGTAATTGAAAAGGTGGTAGATAGAAGGTGTTGTCTCCCCTTTATCATATCTATTTTGTCCTATCTACAGTAGGGTCCCTGGCTTTAGCCTCGCTGCAACTCTCTCCCGATAGATTGCACTGATTTCTTCTGCATCTCCGACGAGTAGGGCTTTGGTTGAACAGAAAGCCGAACATCTTGGATTGGGCTCTCTCTCAATTCTATCACCATTCTCATCCTTCTGCTCGAAGGGCGTCACGCATAAAGTGCATTTATCCATCTTGCCCCTGGTAGTGAAGGGCAATCCTCCAAGGAACTGTGGAGCTCCGAATGGGCAGGCCCAAGAACAGTAGCCGCAACCAATGCACTTGTCCTTGTCAACTAAGACGATGCCATCCTCTCGCTTGGATATTGCTCTCGCGGGGCATGCAGCCATACACGGAGGGTCTGCACAGTGCATGCACGATAATGGCACGTTCATCTCGTTAGGTGTTCCCTCATTGAGAGTTATACCTCTAATGCGACGTATGCCCATTGGAACGTCGTTCTGCTGCTTGCATGCTACCTCACAGCCCCCACATTTTATGCATCGCTCTATGATAGGTAAGACCTTGTATGTTGTCATCTTTCATTCCTCCTATGCCTTATAGACATTGCAGAGACAGACTTTCGTCTCCTGCATCTGTGTTACCCTGTCGTATCCATCGACTGTGATGATGTTGCACGAGTCTCCGAGTGCCATTTCGGCGGTATCTTTGGGGTATCTGTCCTCATAGGATTCTCCCTCAAAAATCCCTGCCCAGTGATATGGCATGAAAACCAGCTTCCTCTTCTCGTCATAGGGCACTCTCTCAGTAACGTATGCTCTCACTTTGCACCTTCCTCTCAACGTCTCAACCCACACCATATCCCAGTGTTTGACCCCTAGGTCTGCTGCCAGGGCAGGATTGATCTCCACATACATCTCTGGTTGAAGTTCTACTAGATAAGGACAGGATCTTGTCTCTGCCCCGCCACCCATGTGCTCAACTTGTCTTCCCGTAGTCAGGACAATTGGGTATCTTTCAACCAAATTCCTCCTGGACTGCTGGAAGGTTTTGTATTCTGTCATGACCCTGAAGAATTTTGGGGCATCCGCATAAGTTGGATACTTATCTACGAGATCTGGTCTTGGGCTTTCTATTGGCTCCCTGTGTATTGGAACTGGGTCTGGCAGGTTCCATGCCCAGATTCTGGCTCTGCCCCTTCCAGTAGGTGGATTGCCTGCAGCGAGATATTTGTTTATCTCGGTACCAGTAAGGTCATAGGCATATCCAGATTGGGGTACTGGATTGTCTCCTCGAAGTAGGCTTTCTCCGACGTGCTTGTTATGAGCGTTCTCAGGTACTGCTACACCCCACCTAACTCTGAAGTCATGCCCTCCATCACTCACAGGCTTGCTTGAATCGTAAAGTATGGGCGTTCCGCAGTGTGTATCGGTCCAACATGGCCATGGTAGACCCCAATACTCTCCCTTACAAGGGCCACCTTCAGCACGCAGAGTGTCTCTATTGGTGAAAGTGGCTGAATTCTCCATCTGCCTCTTTACTCTCTCGGGGGTCTGTCCAATCATGCCGATTGATCTCATCCCATTGTTCATCTCTCTCAGGACGTCCTCCGGGTACTGGCGGAAGTTCTTCGTGTACTCGGCGCCAAAGCCCAGTTTGTTTGCCAACTCCAGCAGGATTTCCATGTCTGGTCTGCTGTCGTATCTTGGCTCAACTAGTTTGAATCTCCACTGTACCTGCCTTCCGGTAGTTGTAACGCTCCCCGCCTTCTCAAATACCGTAGATGCTGGAAGTGCTATGATGCCGTCTGGTCTGTCTGCCAAGGACGTAGCAATGGTCGAATGTGGGTCAACGCTGACGATTAGATCGATCTTCTCCATAGCCTCTTTCATCTTCTTCATCTGAGTAATGGAGTTCAACGAGTGTCCCCAGACGAAGACCACCTTGAGATTGCGTGGCTGATCGATTTCAGCTTCTGGCTTCAGAACGCCCTCGTACCATCTTGAGACAGTAAAGCCATTCTTTTCCATCAGTTCCTTGTTCTCGAACCTGCCCAGCATCCAGTCATAATCAACACCCCAAACTGCACACCAGTGCTTCCATGCAGCTTCTGTCAGACCATAATAGGCTGGCAGATTGTCTGCCAGAATGCATGCGTCGGTAGAGCCCTGCACGTTGTCATGCCCCCTAAATGGCTGACATCCACCTCCTGATTGGGCGGAATGACCGAGGATCAGATTTAGGATTCCCGACATGTGGATATTATTCGTTCCTACGGTGTGCTGCGTCTGTCCCATCGCCCAGACGATTGCCGAGGGTTTGTTCTCGTAAAGCATTCGTGCCATTTCCCGTATCTGATCAGCCGGAGCCCAGGTGATATCCTCTACGACCTCAGGAGTATATTCTCTACAAACCTCCCAGAAGTCATCGAATCCTATCGTCCTGTTATCTATGAACTTCTTATCGTGCCAGTTGTTGTTGATTATAACGTTACATATTCCCATCAGCAGTGGAACGGTGGTTCCAGAACGGAACCTCACAAATAGATCTGCCTTTGCAGCAGTTCTCGTGAATCTCGGATCAGCGACGATAATCCTTGCACCCCGGTCCTTTGCCTCAAGGATGTGCTGCATGCTCACCGGATGTGCCTCTGCCGCATTGGAGCCGCAGAAGAATATGCATTTCGAGTGCCGCATATCGTTCACATTATTCGTCTGAGCGCCAAAGCCCCACGTGTTAGCCAATCCAGCCACTGTAGTGGAGTGACATATTCTCGCCTGGTGATCAACGTTGTTCGTCCCCCAGAATGCAGCGAGTTTTCTGAAAAGATAACATTCCTCGTTGGTCATCTTCGCAGAGCCCATCCACATCACTGAGTCTGGTCCATACCTGCTTCTAACGTCTTTTAGTTTATTTGCTATCTCCGTCAATGCCTCGTCCCAAGATATGCGCCCCCATTTTCCATCTTTCTTTTTCATGGGGTACCTAAGACGACGTTCTGAATTTACCATCTCTGCTATGGATGTTCCTTTAGAGCACATTCCACCCGCATTTATCGGATGATCTGTCCAAGGTTCCATTCGAACTAATTCGCCATCCTCTACTCTTCCGAGCACACCACAACCCACTGCACAGTGAGAACAGATGGTTTTAACCAGATTTGTCGTAGGTGCTGCTGCAGCTTTTTCAAATAGTTTGCCTGTAAACTTCTTGGAAGTTGCGTATCCTCCAAGAGTTGCAGCCGCACCAAGTGCAGTCAATTTGGCGAAGGTGCGTCTGCTCATCTTGAGTTCACTGAGGATAGATTTTGATTTTGCCGCCATTATTTTCCTCCTAATTTAAAACTCATAGTATTATACGACTAATCCTATTAAACAGTTACGTTTATTAATTAATTAAAATACTAAAAAACCCCCTCACATTCATCTATCCAATCCTTATCCATAAGTATGAAGCCCTTCGTGATCTTTGCAATGCTCTTGTAGAAATCAGAATGCTCACTTTTGTACAGGTCGTCGCAGAAATCCGGCACCCATTTAATCAGATGCTCGTCCATGAACTCCTTTTGTAGCTCCCAGTATTTCCCCATGCGCTCCCCCTTTTTTAGCGCTTCTTCACATAGATGGTACATGAATTTTAGCTCGAATGCGATGTAATCCTCTGGTTCTGGATATTCTTTGGACTTTGCGATTCCCGCTTTCCTATAATCCTTTTTAAGCCTTAACAGAGACGGCCCCCCCATAGTTCCACCTACATACATGGATTCATAGGGGGGAACTGGAGGACTGCCGGGCCCTAGGAAAAGGCGGGTGTACTCATCCGTCAACCTTTCATGAACCTCATCCACCTCTTTGCTCGCTTTCATGAACTCCCTCAACTTCTCAAAGCCCTCGGCCATATCCTCGTTCAAGGGCTTCAGGTCTGGAATCGTAACCGTATTATTAACCAGGTCTTCAGCAAGCTCACGTGGTGGCTCCTCTACGTACATTCGGTATAAAAACGCATATAGATCTTCTCTCAATTTCAAAAATTCTTCGATCTCTGTCACTTTATTTTCTCCAAAACCTTTCCTAACGCCCTCACGGCCCTGCAATCCTCGCAATATTTGAGCAGCCCCAAACGCTCTTCCGTACTGAGTTCATCGGTTCCCTCTAACCCGCGTATCAAATTTGATGTGCGATTCAATGCTGCCCTAGTTATAAACGCTTTACCACATGCCTCGCACCTAACAAGCTCCGACTCAGCTAGAGTGATCTCTTTTAGATCGCTTAGTTTGGCAAAATCGAGCACTTTGTTCAATCTAAGTGCCCCTTCTGGACATGCTTTTTCGCACAACCCGCATGAGATGCAATACCCATAGATGAAATTGACCTTATTCTCTTTTCTTATTATCGCATTCATGGGGCACATGTTCATGCATGCGTTGCATAGGGTGCACTTTTCTGAGATGTGGATGTCTGCAAAAGGAAATCTCGTATCTTCCTCAACGAAGTTTGGCGATATCCCTGTCTTAACCGAGAGACCATGAACCAAACCCAATATGACGTCTCTCTTTGCTGTTTTGTCCAATTTGATTGGTTTCTTCTCTTTAATGGGAGATGGACTCAAACCTTGTACGAAAGACATTACAGCACTCACGAAAGTGCCTGGTTCATCTGCATTGACTTGGATACGCTTTACTCGCTCGCCCAGACCAAATGCGCCCAGAGCCATATTGGCAAATTTTACTGCCAATTCTCCTGCCACAGCATCATGCGGGCAGTCTTCACATTCCAGCAGTAGAACCCCATCTGCACCCATATCGAAGGCTCGAAGAATGTGTGCCTCTGAAACAGAGTCAACACACGAAACGAACAATGGGAGAACAGGGTGATATTGAAGTCGTTTTCTACCGACAAAATCCAGAGTTTTCTCGCATTCCAAGCAGGCAAACATTAGCACTTTGAGACTTGTGTCTTTTTTTGTTTTGCCTAGCAAGACCTCTATCTGCGAATAGATGGCGTCTTCTGGGCATTCCCTCAGTTGAGGGAGTGAGATTGGACAGACAGCAGAGCAGACTCCACAAGCCCTGCATGCAACCTCGTCAAACGAGATTCTATCTCCAGCACGTGTTATCGCACCATAGGGACATGCAATCTCACAGAGTTCACAGCCCACCATTTCGCTTTTCCCTGCGGCACAGTTTTCTAGGTTCAGGCTCAAAACCTTTCGTTTTTTAATTTTTCCGAGATTTGAAACGATTTCCAATACCGCAGAGGATGGATCGTCTCCGCACAAGTAAATGCCGTCTCGCACAGGATATTTCCAATCTCCGATTACCAAGAGCTGGCCGGCTTTTAGTGTTTCATTTTTATAACTTAGATCGATGGCACCGGTGGGGCATACATCAGTACAGTCGCCACATTCATTGCATAAATCATTTATTGAATACACTAAACCAGATTGAATTGCATTTTTCGGGCATATATTCTCGCACAATCCACAAATGATGCATCTTTCTGGATCGATTTTTCCTTTCACTATTTCTACATCTACAGAAAAATTGCCCATTGTTCCTTTCACGTCTTTTACAGATCCAATATGAACCAACACATCCTCTAAAGAGGTGAGTCCTGAGGCAGAGTTCATCAAAAGTTGTACATTAGCCAACTTTGAGAGGTTTTTTGCGAGCGTTACCCCGAGGGATGAGTTTCCTATCACCAATACATCGTATCCCACATCGATGACAAAGCTCTCAACCTTAGGTCTTGTCTTTATACGATCGATGGCTGCCAGAAGCAAACGCTTTGCCTTTTCAGTAGCACCCTTTTCATCATGAACCCATCCACAATGCTCTCTGAGATTTAACAGGCTGATGTCGTCGCCTTTGAATCCCATTCCTTCAACCAGCTCTTTGAAAATTCGTTTTTTGAATGTACAGCCTATGATGACCGAGTCGAGTTCCTTTCGTCTAATGTCATCTATGATATATGCAAGCCCGTCTTCCTGACACAATAGGTCGTGAACCTCGACGATCTCCACTTCTTTTCCGATGCTCCGCTTGACTTCCCTGAAATCGATGCTTGACGTATTGTTGCAGGTGCAAAGAAAAATACCAATACCCATCATAACTTTATATGGCACTAATAGAACATAATACTTGTTATGCTCAATAATTTCAGGGGTTAAAACTTAGAGGTGGGGGCACTTTCAAACATTAAAGTATCTTTTTTATTTCTTCTTTAACTTTATTTTTATTAACTCCGATAAATTTACCATTCTTGAATATTTTTATTTTGCCTTCTTTATATATACCTCTACCTTCATTGCCTATATCAACAAGGATCACAAGAACTTTAATTTTGGGGTCGATTCCAGTAAGAGATCGTTTAATAACATCAGAGTATCCTTCATATTTACTTCTATTTTTGGATCGCCTTATACCTCTTGATTTACAAATATTTCTTTGAATATGAATTACATAACCTTTTTTTCTTGCTTTTTTTGTTTTCTTAATATCGCTATTCAAATGTTTCTTAAAAATGTCTTCACTTCTAGCAGCTTTTTCAGTTCCGAATTCGAAAATATAATCAGGTTCTATCCATCTTTCATTGACTTTTAAATTAAGTGGATCATCGATTTTTTCAATCTCTTTGGGATTAAGAATTACAATATCGCTTCTTGCCCTAGGTAAATCATGATGTCCATATTCTTTATGGACTGCCATTGTTTTGTATTTATTTTCTGAGGGTTTTCCTTGTTTATTCAAACCAATTGTTAAATTTGTAGAATGTAGCGAATCATAACTTAATTCTGGAATTTTCATTAATTCTCCCATTACTAAAAAATGTATGTCCGTCTCTGAAACAAAGATAAGTGGATTTTGACAAATACGATCTAATATTTTGGATAATATTTCGTCAATCTTTTCGTCTGTAGCTGCCATCTCATTCCTTCTTAAAAAATTCTTATTATCTTTAATTTCCCTTCCTTCTTCATAAACTGCTACTGTTCATGTTTTTGAATACTTTCTTGGTCATTTTTAGTAGCCCATTATCGCTATTCGGCTATTCGCTATGATAGACCTATCAGAAGACAAAATCATTTGGGTTTACATAAGGTTCACATAAAATCTACCAATTCTGCCTGTTTGACTTTGTCAGAAGCGAAAAGCGAGTTGATTTCAAGTTCTATCAAACGAAGCCGCTGTTTTGTGTAGTTGGAGATATCATATTCTTCTGCTGTTTTCAGCGAGATGTCCAGATATTTCCTGATAGATCCTTCATGCACTGTCAGTATCACCTTACCACCACATTTGGGGCATGTGCCCCTAAGTGGAGGTCTCCGAATCCTCGCGTTGCATTTAACACATCGCATTTTTTGTTTTGAGAATGCACGTAAATTGCCGATCAAATCTGGTAAGAAATGTGAGACTATGACGCGTTCAGCCACATCCCTTGCATCGACAGCCCTAATCTTCTTTGCTAATGTTAGTTGCGCCTCCATTTTATCGATCATGGTTCCCAATGTCTTATATGCACTATTCATCGGGCCCGCCGCAATATCAGAGGTGTCGTGTGTGAAGTAAAAGCCCTCGTATTGCGTTGAAGATCCCAACCTTGCTCCGATTGTATCCATTTTTACCTCTATGTCCTTTGGGTCGGCATGTTTCAGAGATGCTTCGTAGAATTCCAGTGGATACCTCCTCAGTAGATCTATGTTATGCACCTCGCTATCGATCTCGCTCGGGTTTATGCGCGTGGTAAGCACGATCGGTGCGTCCATCTTGCCCCCGCGTTTATCCGGCAGATATGAAAGGGAAAAGTTGAGCAGTCCGTCCATCAGAAGCATTATGCAGTCCTCATCACCATCGCAATTACGACGCTTCGCTGCATGGAAAAACGGATGGGCATAGCATACGGATGCGCTGGTGAAGCCAACTATTCGCCCCAGAACTCCCGCAGATGTGTGGGGCGCAAGCCCGATGACCAATTTTCCTATCAAGTCATCCACCGATTGGATGTTATAATAGGCGTCCATACCATAGTATTTCACCAATAACTCATCCAAAAAATTTGCAACAAGCAACAAATAATCTCCAGCACCTTTTGAGAGGATCACGTCCTGGGGCTTTAGTTCAACCACTTGACTTTCATCTTTGAGGGCTTTGCCATCCATATCCAGGCAATATCCAAGCTCACTGAGCCGATCTAATGATATACCAATCTCCCTTGGCCGGAAGTGGGTGAGCGGCAAATCCGTTATATCATATCTGATGGTTCCGTCCTTGAATACATATGTTCCATTCTTGGCTCTCAGAATTCCTTTTTCAAGTGGTTCTGGGGTCTGATTTTTGGAGGTTAGGCCTAGCACGCCTTTGAATTCTTCGGGCGCACGTTCACCTAATCGTTCCAGCGACCGAGCATAAAGGGCACTAAAATCGATGGCTTGCTTTCTAACGGAAGAGGTCTTCCTGCCACAACGGGGGCAAAGCTCCTTTTCCCCGGAGGAAATGCCACAGCTTACGCAGAACATGACTGGAAAGGTACGACCACCACAATCACATAGATTTTTGAACGTGGTGATGCCGCAATTGGGACATTTTTTGATTCCTAACTCGATTTCAATTTCGCCCTTCTTACCATTTAATGAGCGGTTTCTGCTTCCTTCGCCGCCTGTTGGGAACAAGACATGTACTGGAGGGTGCATTTTCCTTTTTTCTGACTTCTCCGGTCTCCCCATTCTACCACCAATTCGGATCGGTGCACGCTCTCGAATTCGTACACCAGCCATTGCTGATACTGCTTCAATCGTTTTTTCATAGGATGTGGGTGTGTCCCCTTTATGCCGGTCTTGGTCCAGCCCAAGGCATCGAATAAGCGGAAGCGCATGATCGACAATTATGTTGTCCCCACGAACCTTATGAGGAATCAATAGCGTTTCTAGGATCTCTTTCACTCTTGGATCAACTGGAATGGTGAGAGTTTCACCATATTTCCCTTTTTCAGAGATGTGATTTGCCAACAAATCTAGCTCTGAGATGGTGATGTCATGCCACAGGTAGGTATATTTAGGGTGCAACGGCACATCAAATTGCTCTGATAACTCAAACGCCCTCTCTGGCGTGATGTCCTTTAGATCTTCTCGGATGGAATTTTTCTCTTCAAGCTCCTGGATCCACCACTCATAACAATAGGAGGCTGGAACGAGGGGGTGAGCATTCTCCAGAAAATCACCATAGTTTATCAGGATTTCCCCAACATCGATTATCTCTGCAACGCTCGGACGTAATTCATGGGCTTGCTCTACTGAATCTATACGCAAAACATCTCCATTAACCAAGCGAACGGTCGGCCCTTCTATTGTGTCCACCGGCGTGATGCCAACCGCTTTTCCAGGCAGCTCAACTTTCATTTGCGTGCCAGTGGCGATAAAATCATCAAGCAGGTTCATCGTAGCGGGATGGATCCCAGCAGTTGCATAACACGAATTGCGCGAGCGCCCATATCGCAATCTAAATCCCCCTTTGGCAGAGGGATGCGAGAAAACAGGCCTCCCCGCTATAATGCCCTCAAGGAACTTTTCCTTTCGCCCCGATACCCTCTCACCCACATGTTTTTTAATTATCAGATTATCCAACCACTCCCAGCCATCTAAACCCAGTTGTTCCACGTAGGTCTTGACCTTCGGCGCCTTTAATGCAAGTCCTTCTGCCAGCACAAGCACCATTCCGCCCCTAACCCGGTTAGTCTCTATGCGATCTAAGTTTCTGTACGCAGAAACCTCTTCCTCCTCGGTAGGTTCGCCATCTATGCAAATGGGACAATTATTAACTATCAGGCGAATTTCTTCATTGGAGGGAGTGTATTGAAGATTCGTTATCCTCTTATAAAGAAGGACCTCCTCAGCATAGCGCTCAACTTCCTCTATTCTAGGCTTATATTCCGATATGCCAACTTTTCTGCGCACATAGTCGGCCACTAAGACGGACAATGCCTGGGCGGTTCCTCCTGCACTCCTGATGGGCCCGGAATAATATATTTTCAGGTAGTCGCTTCCATCATCGTTTTTCCCCACGCCTACGCGGGCGATGCCTTCAATTGGGGCAGCCACGATTCCTTCGGTTAGTATCGCCACTGCAGTCCTGATTGCGCCATCTACCAAATCGAGTCCTGATTTGCTACCTATTTTGCCTTCAGCGAAGTCCAGCCCTATATGCAAAGCTACTTCCTCTCTGGATACCTCAGACTCCAACTCGCGAATTCTTTGGGCGACTCCTTTGATGCCCACTAGGCTTTCTACCCTGCCAGCAAGATCCTTGGCCAGCAGAATCTCCGGGTCTGGACTGGGGTCTTCGCCGCGCATTTTAGCCTCTTTCGCTATTTTGATACAGCGCTCTAGTTCGGCTTCCAGTGAATTAAAATAGGATTGGATTTGCTCAGAGCTCATCATATGATATAAGGAATGCTAATTAAATTAATATATCATCATTGTCCTATCTTATAACAGGAGTTTTCTTGAGCGGTTTAGTATACATACTTAAGACCTGTTTGGGTGCTCTCTGCGCGAGAACTGTGAAAACCCCCAGGTTCATTAAGGGCTGTCTCAAGTGAACTGGTGGGCGCCAATAGAATAAATAGGGAGATAGCGTCATCCCCTACGTTGGCATCACGCAAATTTCAAGATCGAGGATTCCATCGTACTTAAATCGATGATTGGAACATGAGCTGGGACTGGCTCTAGGTTTATCCTTTTCTGGAAATCGGTCTGTGCTTGCCATGTACCAGAATTCACCAAAGTAACGCCACGATACCTTGATAGCCCGATGGTGTGCACATGGCCGCAATGTAATATGTCAGGAATGCTATCGATCACAAAATGGTCTTTCTTCTCAGGTGCTATGGAAACGCGTTCACCATATATCGGAAACAAATGTCTTCTTCTGAGCATTTCAACCATGATTCTGTCTGGCGCTTTATAGGATAGCCCTGGTAGTGCTGCAACAAAATCATCCAGAGAGCGTCCATGGTAGATAAGTGCTTTAATGCCATCCAACTCTATCAACGAGGGGTTGCCCAAGAACATCACATTTAGATCGCAAAACATATCGGTTATTTTCTTTGGCAAAGCTGGCTGTGGCTCTGCCTGTCGAACAGCATCATGATTCCCTGGCAAGATTATGATCTTGATGTGCGTTGGTACTTCCCTAAGATACTCTGCAGCCTTTTGATATTGCTCGTAAATATCCGGGATTAGTAGGTCTTTTTCTTGGTCAGGGTAGACTCCGATCCCATCCACCAAATCGCCCGCAATTACTATGTATTTTACTTTTTCGGCCAGCGTTCTTTGATCATCGTCTCCGAGATCGCCATTTAACCATTTGATGAACTTAAGCCATGCTCCCTCTAAGAACGTCTTACTCCCAACATGTATGTCAGATGTCAGCACCGCAAAAACTTTTTCAAATGCTCTTCTGGACTCGTTTTTTACAGGTATGTCCGGCCACAATATATTACTTGCTATCAAAAGCTTACCGTCTTTTGTCAGATTTCCGGTAACGCCAATAACCTCATCCAAGATGACATAATTGGATACTTCAAGTAAGCCCTTATTCTTTTGGAGAAGGACTGGGAACGTCCCGGTTGGGTCTTCCAGCTCTATCAATTTATGTCCGTTTGAAGTATTCCTAATATCAGATACCATTCCAATAACAGCAGTATCCCCTCTGACTTTGTTGAGGCTTTCAATGGGTCTTGCATTTACCCTTCCTCGGATCATATCGCTTAGTTTGGCATATCTATCACGAAAATACAAAACGAACTCGTCATAACCGCCAAAACACGTCGATTCGCTGGTAATGTCACTTAAAACTCGAACCCCTGCTGACGGCCTTGAGAGGGCTTTTCTAACATGTTCCGGAGTGACCACCAACACGGAGTCATCCAAAGACGTCAGTATGTCTTGCATCAGCGCCTCAATGGAGCCTTCGTGCTTTTGTATCATTGCAACCGCATCTGGATGTATTTGATGCCCTGCCTCTGCAAAACGTTGGATAGTGTCTTCTACCATAAAATCAACAAGGATATTAATAGTGTAGTAGGGTATAAATTATACGTTAGAGTGTATTAAGGGGTTTACAAATGAATGATAATTTTTGGATTGAATTGGCAACGGATTTGGTCTTTGCAACAACCGTGGTGTTCCTAGGCATAGGTATTGTATATCTCCTCGCAGGAACCTGGCCTTTTATGGTTGGAATCACATCGGGTAGTATGATGCCAAACATGTATAAGGGGGATCTAATATTCCTTCAGGGTATTAGTCGCACCACCATCAAAACATATCAAGTTGGTGCAGAGACAGGCTACACCTCTTTTGGTGGGTATGGTGACGTGGTAGTATACAGACCCAATGGAGATCCTGAGGTGATCCCAATAATTCATAGGGTCATGTATTGGGTTGATGCAGGAGAGCCGATGCCCAATGGCGAGCCTGCGCCCCATGCAGGATTTATCACTAAAGGAGACAACAATGATGGTTATGATCAACCTGTCTTGACGGATCCGGTAAAACCAGACTGGATCGTGGGTGTTGTTAGAGTTAGAGTGCCGTATTTAGGATATTTAGGCATTAGATTAATTTTTAGCATGACTTACCCAATCCAAGACTTAACCATACAATCGGGTCTGGGTATCAGGTATGCTAACTGACTTTAGACGGACCCCCCCGAGTGACTTAAGCCGATAGTCTTCAAGCAGTACATACTTTATCTGATCTATTGGAATACTAACCGATATTTCCTTTGTTCGCCCATATCGGCCCTTGCTAACCACAGTGGCACTGACGATCCCTAACATATCGAGCTCTGATATCAAATCAGTCACGCGACGTTGTGTTAGATCAGCCATGTCAGTCTTGTGGCAGAGGTCTTTGTAGACCTTATAGACTTCGCCCGTAGTCAGGCTCTTTCTATTAAGCAAGACCATACTGTACAAAACCAGCTTAGATTGCGTTGGGAGGGTACGCACGACCTCAACGATCCTGTCCAGTTCAATTTTATCCTGCGCCCATCGAACGTGCTCTTCCATAACGATGTTATTTTGGGCGCGCTCGGCCAGTTCGGCAGAGACGCGTAGTAGGTCAAGCGCTCGCCTCGCATCACCATGCTCTTGGGCGGCAAAAGCCGCACAGAGGGGGATTACCTCTGGGCTAAGTGCATCTGACTTGAACGCCATACTCGCCCTTTGCTCCAAAATATCCCTCAGCTGGTCTGCATTATATGGTGGAAATATGATTTCCTCCTCCCCCAGAGACGAACGGACCCTGGGGTCCAAGAACTCTATGAATTTTAGATCGTTGGATATGCCAATTATACTAACTTTGGCATGATTTAATTCAGAATTGATTCTTGACAGGTTATACAATATTTCATCGCCCTTTTTAACCAATTTGTCAACTTCGTCTAGTATGATGATGACCGCCCTATTCCCGTTATCGATTCCATTTTTAAATTCAGCATAAACTTGGTCGGTTGGCCAGCCAGTCGGCGGGATTTCCTTATCAAAATATCCTGCCAGGTGATAAAGCACCCGATATTGCGTGTCTACAACTTCACAATTGATGTACAAAACGGTGCATGGTTTTCCTTTGGATTCGCTTATCATCTCAAGCTCTCTTCCAACATTTTTTACTACGGCTGTTTTACCAGTGCCACTCTTTCCGTATATCAGGATATTTGAAGGGGTCTCTCCCCGAAGAGCGACTACAAGCGTGGCAGCCATTCTATTTATCTGTTCTCTTCTGTGGGGCAAATAATCAGGCGTATAGGATGGGCGCAAAACCTCCCTATTCACAAAGATTGGTTTGATGCTTAGTAAATCCTCGAATAGTTGTTTGAGTTCCAAACATATTCCCTCCCACAAATACTCCAATGGAAAGATGCCTAATAATGATTTTGGTAATCACCCCTTTATTTCTACTGGAGTTTACAATTCATTATGCATTAGTTCAACTTTTATCAAAAAGGATTTTATGAGCTTTTTTTAGCAAAATCTCTTTTTTTATTAGTTTTTGATTTTCTCGATGTTTTATCAAAATAGGTCGGGTGTATAAAGTTTCAGGCTCCCCTCCCCCCCTATTTCTACTGGAATTATTATAGCATATTATAGTTATATATTAGATTTACTTAACATATTGTTGTTAGATTATAATACTTTTACTATATAAACGTTGTTATCGAATAAAGAAAGTGAGAATTATAATCAACTCAGGAATACCTCCAATAGAAACAATAGGGTGAGCGTTAACTAAATATCAATAGAAACTCTCTCTAATTGACTAGCTACACTCCAAATTAACGTTCTTGCATGTAGTGGAATGTTAAGGTCATTACTAACTTCATTCAAAATCGACATTGCAGAAGCAGCTCTAATAACAGGGGGCGTATTTGTATCAAATAAGGCGGCCCGAGCCCCATCAGCCGCCCGTCTTATATTTCTTGGGATGGAACCATCCTCTATAATTTGCCCTAAAATAGCAATACATTGCTTGATAACATCTTCTTTGGACGACATTATATCCCCCCATATTACTAAGGTGAACAATCTATATTAAATCTTAGGCTCTGTAGAAAACCTTTCCTCTCAACTCTAGCTTAATGCAAACTCTTATAAAAAGTAAGTATCCCCTGAGTGATAGCAGAAGACCGACAACAGGGGATGGATGTAAGTGTCTACGAATAGGTATA
>JAQUQR010000002.1:207120-274284 GCA_028715985.1 Methanocellales archaeon | reverse complement strand
TCATAGACTCTCTTCGAATACTTGTTCGAGTACATGGGAGCCCTTGAGTTCCCTGTTATTGCCAAGCCGTATCAATACAATAAACTTAATATACCTATCGTAGACACTTACATCCATCCCCTGTTGTCGGTCTTCTGCTATCACTCAGGGGATACTTACTTTTTATAAGAGTTTGCATTAAGCTAGAGTTGAGAGGAAAGGTTTTCTACAGAGCCGATTATTTATCTTGCTTAATAGTTGTTAAATCCAATAATTTTGAGAGGCTTAAAATAGAAAGAGGCTTGGGGGTTGATGAAACCCGTGTAAATCCCACCATAATAACTATTCCATGTAATCATAAATGAAAAGTTTTAAAAAGAAACATTACTCCTTATTATGATGTGAACGGCATAGAACTACTTGACACACTCGTTGGAAAAGAAAATTTACATTTAGTTTCTTTAACCCGTAATGGAAAAATAAAAATACTAGGTAATAAAGGAGAACAAACTGATAGAGTTGCTAAAGCTTTTTATAACGAGTTCCGCAGGCAATCAATACAAAATAGTGGAGGATTCTCCTCATTTCCACCTAGTGGGTATAATGTACCTACGCTAAAGCGGTTTTCGCTAGAAGAAGTTGAAAATCTTGTAAAACTTGGTGCAATAGCAGCTATTGCTGTTGGCAATCATGGAAACGTGTATGACTTCGCATGTGGGATTCCTGTTGCTTCGATAGCATACAATAAGCTGACTAGCAGAACTGCTACTGCAATAGATTCAAATTCTGGAGTAATAGACAGGGGCAGAGGAATAGTTGGGAAAGTAGGAGCAAACGTAAACTTAGTGAATAGTCGAGTTGAAGACTATATGCATGATATTAATCTTGGCCCTGAAGATGTAGTAATCGCATCCAGCCTTACTGATGAGTTATTTGATTATACTATAAATCTTCTCAGAACTAATGATTTCACATTGATATTGCATGGTGCAGTACCAGGAGAATTAGCAGGTTTTGTTGAAAGAAACTTTACTTCAAACGGTTACGATGTGAGAATTGCAAAGAATAATGCTCTTAAAAATCTTGCCATGAAGTCTGGCGCTCAACATTTTACTCCTCAGCAATATGTATTTCTAGCATTTAAGAGCTAGGTGTTATAATACTTCTAAAAAACTCCAGAGCCCCTCACTTTTTGTCCTTGATGTACCACTTTGTTCATTCGCTTGAACGCCTCTCAAAATTACTCTTCGGAATTTTTTTGCTTCGCAAAAAACTGCCTTACGGCTTTCCTTGCCGCGACCACGTTGTACCCTCGTTTCGCTCCGTTCGGGGCTCATTACAACGGTTAAGCGATTCGCTCACATTCATTCAAATTCCTCGCTATTGCTCGGAACTTCGCTTAACCTGTACGTCCTGCTCGATTGCGAGTCCGCCACAAGAAACTTTATAAAATTGATATTTCTTTATGTATGATGGGTGTTTGATGCGAGATTACTTATGAAAAATGCTAAGGCGAGGGTTGAGGTTGAAAAAGATATTATAAACCCCTCTAAAATCGAAATTTATGTCAGAAAAATTTTAGGCATTTTGATTCTAGTTTCCGCTCTACCGTTTGCAATTTTCTTCGCCATCGCAACCACGGGCATATCGCTTCTTTCCATCCTTACCATCACTATGATCTTCAGCTTGTACATACTTCGAAATAAAGGATATCATCTCAAAAAAGACTTATTTTTCGTTTTAATGGGACTGGTAGCTTACACTCTTCCTGTTCCCATATTCGTGTTCTTGGGCTTCCCTCCGGTGGTCCCGCTAACAATGCTGAAAGGCTTTTTCTTAACGGCAGACTGGGCTAACGAAGGCGTGGGTGTAGGCAACGTATCGTCTTATCTTTTCTTCTCCATGTTAAACATCCTGTTTTTCAGCTCGGTGCTGTTCATATTTATCACTGGCATTCTCTCTAAAATCAAGGTAGTGGCAAATTCAAACAAGAGAGGATTGATCGCAGGCCTCACATTTTTGGTAATTTTTGGCACGGTCTTTACCCTGCCATGGCTCCACAAAGTTGAGGTGGGGCAAGGAAGTATGGGCGCTGGCGGCCCCGGTCCTGATAGCGGCATAATGCTGAGTTTTGGTCATGAAAACACCACAGTGAATTTCGATGCAGAAAAGGGAATTTGGATTTACCAACTTGAGTTGATAAATACAAATGCAGCAAATGCGGAAATCATAGGATTAAAAGGAAAGGTTGGCTCCAAAACAGTACAAATTGCACCGCCATTTGAAGATAATATCGAAATAATTGGCGGAAGCAAGAGCAGCGAAAAAATAGTCATAGCTCCTACAGTAGAATCTGAGCCAGGGAAGCCACCCAGATTAAAGCCGGCATTACTTAGGATATATTCCAAAGATCCATTATTGCTCATTACTTGGATTGAAAAGGGTAACAAAACAGGCTGGCAAATTTCATTCTGGAAATGAATTTTCGGTGGACTTGCAACTCGAAATTTTTGCCTTCGACATCGTTGCACTAAAATTCCCCCCTTCAGTTAGAGAGCATAACAGCAATTAACCGACTGCGCTCGGTTGCACTGATGTAAACGTATACCCAACACAAAACTGAAAAAAGACTTATTGAAGCTTTAGAAAAGATTGCAAAAAACATTGAATAATCTATCTGAATAATATACATAACGCTTAAGATGTCTTGTGTAAAAGGATGTCATCATGATCGGAATGGTCCTTTGCGGTGGTCATGGCAAACGTCTTCGACCTTTCACGGATGAGATACCAAAATCCCTTATCGAAATCAAGGAAGGCTATACGATTCTGGATAATCAGCTATTGGGCTTCTTATCTGCTGGAATCGATCATGTAGTATTGTTGACAGGTTATCTGAGTGAAAAAATCATGGAGAGATACGGCTCCGAGTACAAAGGGGTGAAAATCGATTATATCGTCGAAGATGAACCACTTGGCACCCTAAACGCCATAAAAATGGGTCTTGCCTCTGTTGAAGATGATGTGACTATTATGAATGGTGATGTTATTGCAGATCTAAATTTGAAAAAGATGATCACCCTATTTCAAAATTCCGACTTCATTGCAACTATGTTTGTCACGAAAATGAGAAGCCCTTATGGAGTAGTGGTTCTTGGTGAGGATAGTATCAAGTCTTTTCGGGAGAAGCCCTTTTTGGAGCATTACATAAATGGTGGCATCTATTGTTTTAAAAAGGATTGTTCTTCATGCTTTGATAACTTTGAAGGTGGTGATATAGAGAAAACCGTATTTCCAATGCTGGCTGATTCAGGAAAACTGGGTTATTATAAAGAAGATGGCCTGTTCTGGAGTTCTATCGATACGACCAAGGACATAGAGGAAATCAAAAAAGAGTATGCCCATAGAGAAGATAAGCCCTGGGGCTACGAGAAGATTTTGATCTCCACCGATAAGTATTTGACCAAGGAATTGTTCCTCAAAGAAGCCTATAGAACATCGCATCATTATCACGAGCGAAAGGATGAAACCATGTTTATAATGAGCGGCTCAGGTTACATTGAATTTGAGGATGGAAAGAAGCGATTCGGGCGGAATGATACCATTCGGATAAAACCGAATACCCCCCACACGATCGTCGCCTTGGAGAACACGCTAATTCACGAGGTGTCCACTCCGGATCTAGAGGATACTATCAGGTTAAAAGATTTTTACAAGCGGTGAAGGACATGAAACGAATATCTGTTATCGGGATGGGCTTTGTTGGCTTGGTTAGCGCAGCTTGCTTTGCCCATAAAGGTTTTGATGTCATAGCCTCCACACATGACCCCAAGAAAGTCGAACTGATCAAGGAGGGAAAGGCGCCTTTTTATGAGAAGGACCTGACTCCCATTTTGGTGGGGGCTGTGAAAAAAGGCAACTTAAGGGTAATGGTAGGAAGGAAAGAGGCAATCCTCGACTCCGATATCACTTTCATTGCCGTAGGGACACCAAGTAAAGCAGATGGGAGCATCGATCTCGGATTCATCAAATCTTCTGCTAAAGAAATAGGTGAAGCCCTAAAGGATAAAGACGGCCATCTAGTTGTAGTAAAAAGCACCGTAGCTCCAGGTACAACGGAAGAAATTGTCAAACCAGTGATAGAAAAACACTCTGGTAAAAAAATTGGATCGGATTTTGGGCTATGCATGAGCCCAGAGTTTTTGAGAGAAGGCAACGCAGTCTATGATACCTTGCATCCTGATCGAATTGTAATAGGTGAGAGTGATAAATCCGCGGGAGACGCTCTAGAAGAATTCTATCGCGAGTTCTACGGTGAAAAGTGTTCTCCGATCCTAAGGATGAGCCTTGTTGCAGCAGAGATGGTCAAATACGCCTCTAATGCACTTCTTTCCACAAAGATTTCCTTCGCAAATGAGATTGGCAACATCTGTAAAGAGTTTGGCATAGATGCCTATGAAGTCATGCGTGCCGTCGGCATGGACCACAGACTGTCGCCGCACTTCTTACGAGCTGGTGTTGGATTTGGTGGCAGCTGTTTTCCAAAGGATGTGAAAGCGCTCATCCATAAGGCAAAGGATATTGGCTACGATCCCAAACTTCTGAAGGCCGTGATGAATGTCAATGAGGAGCAGCCGAAAAGGATGATTAAACTCCTCGAAAGAAAACTGCCTTCCTTGAAAGGCAAGAAGGTTGCTGTGTTGGGTCTTGCCTTCAAGAATGACACTGATGACATACGAGAGTCCAGAGCTATTCCAATAATAAAAATGTTGATGGACAAGAATGTCAGGGTTTCTGTCTATGATCCTCTGGCTAACGAAAATATGCGCTCCATCTTTCCTGATCCTGACATCGAGTACTGCACTAGCGCTGAGGAATCGCTCAGAAATGCGGATGCGTGTTTAGTGGTGACTGAATGGGATGAGTTTAAAAAATTGGATCATGAATTTGATGTTATGAAAAACAGGATAATCATCGACGGAAGAAAAGTTATCTCTCCCAGAGAGGGCATCGATTATGAAGGGCTATGTTGGTGATCAAATAAAAGTAGTCATTCCTGCTGCTGGTGTTGGCAAAAGGTTGTACCCTCATACGCTTACAAAACCAAAATCGATGGTATCCGTGGCTGGCAAGCCGATCATCGGACATATTCTTGATCGATTGATTGATGTTCAGGCGGAAGAGTTGGTCATAGTCGTTGGATACATGAAAGATAAGACCATCTCTTACATCGATGCGAACTATTCTTCTTGCTTTGGCAAAATCTCCTATGTAACTCAGGATAAACCACTTGGTTTGGGTCACTCCATATATGTCACAAAGGATGTTATTGGAGACTCACCCATTATGATTGCCCTGGGTGATATGATCTTCAAGGCAGGCTATAAAAAGTTCTTAAAGTTTCATGAAAAAAATGGTGAATGTTCAGGTTCAATAGGGGTTAAGATCGTTGACATGCCTCAATACTATGGCGTTGTATACCTGGACGATGAAGGAACTATAGTCAGGCTGGAGGAAAAGCCACAACTGTCTACATCAGATCTTGGTATAGCTGGCATCTACATCATAGATGATACGCCCCTACTCTTTGAATCACTGGAAAAGCTGATTAGTAATGATACCAAGAAAGAGGGAGAATACCAGCTTACTGATGCTCTACAAATCATGGTAGAAGCAGGTGCAATGCTAAAAACCTTTCATGTACATGACTGGTACGATTGTGGTAGGGCGGAAACTTTGTTGGAGGTCAATCGGTTGTTACTGGCAGAAATTCCAAGAGAGATAATAAGCTCCACTAATTCTATTATAATCCAGCCAGTAGCTGTCGGAGATGGTGTTGAAATAGTTAACTCAGTCATCGGTCCAGACGTGTCTATCGCTGACGATACATTTGTCAAAAATTCTATCATTGCTGACAGTATCGTGGGCTCTTGTGCAAAGATAATTAATATGAATCTCCAAACAAGTATACTTGGGGATGCAGTCAGTCTCGCTGGCAAACCAAATACGCTCAACATAGGTGACTCGTCAACCATAGAATTCTAAATAGCAGATCATAACCTATGATCTAAAAGGTAACCGCTAAAGTTTAATCAAGTGTACGCTCCTACTTTGTGTTTGGAATGCAAAGTCATAAGCACATCGAATCAAAAAATCAAATAGTGATAAAAAAGGATTTAAGGGGTTATCTCGGGCTCAAAACCTCTTCAGGATAAAAAAAAATGCGGTAGTGATTAAACCTTTTCGAAGAGCGTTGCTTATCATTTAAAAAGAAGATTAAATTAAAAAGAAAATATTCTGTTCAGATCTTAGACAGCTTTTTATGAAAAGTATTTTGATGCAAATTGCTCATATAGGTTAGGTAATCATATATGGTTGGGGTAATATAAAAGTAGGAGAGAAAAAATGAACAAAAATATTTCTTAAAATTGTAAATTGCCGCCTGAAGGCACGATCTTCATGCCTGAGTCGGATTAGGGGTAATTGATGGTTTTGAAAAAGGTCTTCTTTCTTGGTAGTGCTAAAGAGAAGAGGAATGTATCTTGAGCGTTACTTCATCTAAAACTAATTAATGGGCTTGGAAAAAGTCGTTTATAGTAGGCAGGACGTAGTTAATTAAGACAATCTGCAATCAAGAGATATAATATATGTTACACGGTCATAGAAAAGGTCTAATAGAAATTAGGAGATTTGATATTAATTTAATTTTGATAGAGCAAAAAATTAAGGTGCTGAAAATTTGATCGCAGGCGGTGAATAAATAAAATGAAAACAGTGCTTGTAACGGGTGGGGCAGGATTCATAGGCTCACATCTGTGTGAAAAACTGCTGGTTGAAGGTCATAAGGTCATATGTCTTGATGATTTATCTACTGGAAATGAAAATAATATCCATCACTTGCTGAGTGATGCTAGGTTCACTTACTTAAAACAGGATATAACCAAGCCCTTGAAAATCACGGAAAAAATCGACCATATTTTCCATTTGGCGAGCCCTGCCAGCCCCGTGGATTATAAACGATTGCCTATAGAGACGTTATTGGCAGGATCGTTCGGCACTCATAATGCACTGGAGTTGGCCAAAGAAAAGGAGGCAGTGCTCTTGCTAGCATCAACATCTGAGGTCTATGGTGACCCTGCAATACATCCGCAGCGGGAAGATTATTGGGGCAATGTAAACCCGATCGGTCCAAGAAGTTGTTATGATGAGGCTAAGCGGTTTGCTGAGGCGTTAACGATGGCGTATCATCGTAAGTATGATCTAAACGTGCGAATTGTTCGGATATTTAACACTTACGGGCAAAGGATGAGAAAGGATGATGGTAGGGCAATCCCTAACTTCATAACTCAGGCTATGGCTGATGAACCAATTACGGTCTACGGTGACGGCTCTCAAACGAGAAGTTTTTGTTATGTATCTGACATGGTGGAGGGCATATACAAGGCGGCTCTCTCAAAGGATATGAGAGGTGAAGTCGTGAATCTGGGCAATCAAAGCGAGATACCGGTACTTGAATTGGCTGAAAGAATAAAGAGTATCACTAACTCTCATTCAAAGATCGTATTTAAGAAATTGCCCGAGGACGATCCGAAGCAGAGATGTCCGGATACATCCAAGGCAAAAAAAATCTTGGGCTGGGGACCTGTAGTTGATCTGGAAGAGGGATTAGATAGGACAATAAGATGGTTTGAAGAAACTGTGGAGACATCAGGGCATTTATAGTTAAAAGATTGTTGGGGTAATAATATGAAGGTATTAGTAACAGGTGGTGCGGGCTTTGTCGGAAGCCATGTAGCGGAATATTATGCAAAAAAGTGTGATGAAGTGGCCATATTTGACAATCTGTCGAGAGCGACGTTGTTAGGATATGATGCTTCGAATGCTGTGTATAATTGGAATTATCTTAAGAGCTACGCTAATATTGATCGGATAAAAGGAGATATTAGGGATATTGAGGCACTAGAACTAGCTTCGAAAGATGCTGATGTAATCATACATACGGCTGCTCAAACTGCAGTTACAACTTCTGTTAAAGATCCTAGAACTGATTTTGAAATAAATGCTTTGGGAACTTTCAATGTACTTGAGGCAGCACGCAAATCCGAATCAAATACCTCAGTCATCTTCTGTTCTACCAATAAAGTTTATGGGGACAACGTAAATAAAATCCCAGTGAAAGAGCAAGAAAAAAGATACGTATTTAATGACTTAAGGTACAAAAACGGCATTAAAGAAACCTTTCCAACAGACCTGTGTGAGCACACACCTTATGGCGCTTCAAAATTTGCAGGGGATATTTGCGTACAAGATTATGCTCATGTTTATGGCTTGAAAACAGCCGTTTTCAGGATGAGTTGCATATATGGGACAAGGCAATTTGGTGTTGAAGACCAGGGCTGGGTTGCTTGGTTTATTATCGCTACGCTTACGAATAAGCCAATTACCATTTATGGAGATGGAAAGCAGGTGAGGGATGTTTTATATGTCGATGATTTAGTAAAAGCTTACGATTTGTTTATGGAGAGTAATTTGAAGCAGGAGGTTTTCAACATAGGCGGAGGATCAGAAAATACCCTCTCACTTCTGGAGCTTTTGGATTTATTAAAAGATTCAACTGGCATGAGGGCAAAAATAAGTTATGATGATTGGAGACCATCCGATCAAAAGGTTTACATTTCAGATATTGGTGAAATTAGAGAGAAACTTAAATGGAAGCCTGAAGTAAATCCAAGAGAAGGTGTTAATAAGCTTGTGGATTGGGTAAAAGAAAATAGCAGCTTGTTTAGTAGGGGGCGATGAAGATTTCATTTTGTTTTGTTTATATTATATTGCCTACACCTAAATCATAAGAAGGAGACATAAAAAATCGATTCAATTCCAGTTGTAGAAATTCCTAAGAACAAAGACAATGAAACAATATTAATGAAATGAACGATAAAATTACAGACTTATCTGTTTACAGGTTAACATGACGCATTTAGCAAGAAAAGTCCTGAAAAACACGGCTTTTAATAGCTCAAGCATTATCATAAGCGGCATTGGTGGATTAGTTTTCACTGTTATTTTAGCCAGATTACTGCACCCGGAGCTATTTGGCATCTATCATTTGGCTTTATCGGTTGCGCTTGTCACGCTTACGTTTACCGATCTTGGTGTAAACAGAACAATGACAAGATATGTTTCCCATGCATTGGGGAAAAATGACAAGAGCTTAGCTAGGAGTTTTTTCAGGTATTTACTGAAAATAAAATTTTTATTGACAACTTTGACATCTATGGCGCTTATTGCTTTGGCTAAACCCTTAGCTATCTACGTTTTTCACAAGCCCGATCTTATTTTACCCCTGGAGATTGTGGGCATCCTCACATTCTTCTACTCTTTTATGGATTTTCTGGATGGAACCTTTGTTGCGCTTCAAAAATTTCAGTATTCTACGGCAAGGAGTATGATTTATGAGATATCTAGAGTGACTATTATTCCTTTATTTGTCCTCCTTGGTTATTCAGTTTATGGGGCTTTAGTTGGACTTACCCTATCAGTTATCATTGTGGTTTTGGTTCTATTTTTTTTCTTAGCGAAGAGATATTCTTATCTGTTTAAGGGGGAGACGATAAAAATAGATGATCGAAGGGTTTTAAGATTTTTAGGATATCTGACATTTTCAACTCTGGTTTCAGGTCTATTCTTTCTTCATGTTGATGCCATAATGCTTGGCATTCTTATGACTGCCAAGGATGTTGGTTTTTATAAAGCGGCATTTAGCATAGTCACTGCATTCATAAGCCTAGTATCCATCACCTCAGTTCTTTTTCCTGTTTTTACACAATTGGAAGGAGACGAATTGAGAAATGCCTTTGTGAAGGTCTTTAGGTATTCGTCAATATTCGCTTTTCCATGTGCTTTTGGATTAGCTTTCATAGCACGCCCTCTTATACAGGTTATGTATGGGGCAGAATATTTGCCATCAGTGATGCCTTTTTACGCGTTATGCTTGTTGATCCTCATTGTGCCTATGGATTTCTTTAGCATTTTGTTTGATTCAAAAGAAAAACCGGAATATCCTGCAAAAGTTACTGTTATGGCTTCTGGATTAAATATTGTGCTCAATTATCTCTTTATTCTACGGTTTGGATTGATAGGTGCAGCGATTGCAACCTTAACCGCAAGATACTTTGGTGCTTTTACCATGGGTGTCCTGTCAAAGAGAGTTTTAAATATATCCCCCGGATTTGATTCGATTTATAAGCCCCTGTTTTCTTCCTTTGTGATGCTTGCTTTCCTTTATCTGATACCAAGTCCCACAACCCTTTTAGATGGCATAATTGGAATTATCTTTGCTGCGGTTATTTATATTTTAGTGATGCTTTTGATAAAGGGAATAGATAAAGAAGATGTGATCTATTTGAGCGCAGTTTTTGGGCAGCAGGAAAGGTTAAAGAAGATGTATAACGCAGTGGACAGCAAGTTGCAAAGAGGTGTTAAATAACATAACGGTAAAAAGTATCTATAAAAGTGGTAAAAAAGAAAAGATAAAATAAGGTATTTAATAAACTCTTTTTTAGATAAGGTACGGGGTGTCTGTTGCTCTAATAAGGTATTTTCTAAATTTATCGGATTATTGCCTTATTGGACATTTTCAAATCAAAGAAGTGAAATTTTTATCAGTACATCTTGTTGACTTTGGGTTTTTGTATATAAATTTAAAACTCTAACAACTAAAGCGTTTAATTTAAGTGAAGATAAGCTCCATTCCATTCATAATAAAGTAAAGAAAATTCGGGTGGAAAAATGAAAATACTTGTAACAGGCGGTGCAGGCTTCATAGGAAGTCACTTGGTAGACAAACTAGTTGAAATGGGCAACAACGTATTTGTATTGGATAATTTAGAGGAGCAAGTTCATACAAAGAAACCAGAATACCTAAATCCAAAGGCAGAGTATTTGTTTGGAGATATAAGGGATAAGCGTGTTTTGAAAAAAGCTATCGAGGGCGCAGAAGTAATCTTTCATGAAGCTGCTGCTGTCGGCGTTGGGCAGAGCATGTATCAGGTCGAGAAATACGTGGATGTCAATACTATGGCAACTGCGAAACTTTTAGACCTTTTGGTAAATGGTGAGAATGAAGTGAGGAAGTTGATAGTTGCATCTTCGATGAGCATATATGGTGAAGGAGCTTATGAGTGCGAAGATTGTGGCATAGTTTATCCAAAATTGAGGTCAGAGGAGCAATTGAAGAGCAGAAAATGGGAAATGAAATGTTCAAATTGCGGGAAAATTGTTAAAGCAATACCCACAAGTGAGGATAAGCCGTTGCATCCCACTTCGATCTATGCAATAACCAAAAGAGATCAGGAAGAGATGTGCTTGAATATTGGGAGAGCTTATGGCGTTCCTACTGTTGCATTAAGGTATTTCAATGTCTACGGTCCGAGACAATCACTTAATAATCCCTACACAGGCGTTTGTGCGATTTTTTCCTCTAGGATAAAGAACAATAATCCTCCATTAATTTTTGAGGATGGGTTACAATCGAGGGACTTCGTGAGTGTTCATGACATTGTCGAAGCGAATATTTTAGCGATGAAAAAATTAAGTGCGGACTATGAGGTTTTCAATGTTGGGACGGGTAAATCAACCAATATTTTGGAGATCGCTCATACGCTCATAAAACTGTATGGTAAAGAGTTGAAGCCTCAAATTATAAATAAATACCGGGCGGGGGATATACGACATTGTTTTGCTGATATTTCAAGGATAAAGAATGAGCTGGGATTTGAGCCGAAGGTTGCTTTTGAGGAAGGTATAACAGAGCTGGTAGATTGGGGCGAAAAAGAAGAAGCAGTGGACAAGTTTGAAAAAGCTCATGAAGAGCTAAAAGCAAAGGGCTTAGTAGAAGAATAGATAATATGGCTATTTATGGCTATTTTTAGACATAGTTATTCCCGCAAAAAACTGATCAATAACATATGTCTTAACGTCTGATAGAGAAACTAAAATCCTTTATATTGTGAGATGATTTTCTGCCTTGTAGAAAACCTCTATCTAAATGAATATAAATGTTCCTTGGACAACCCCATCGATATTGTATTGTGTGTTGCAATATTTATCTTGATCTCCTTGACCTACTTCTTATGCCTTCTTGGCTTTTCTGCATTTGCAGTTAGGTTTAATGAGGTTTTAGATGAAATACAACCTGATATTGTAAATGCCCATCACGCCTTTGGGAAGAGTTTTATTGCAATGCTAATCTGCAAAAAGAAAGGCATTCCAGTAGTGCTAACTTCTTATTCAGAAATGTTATGGTGGAAAGAAAAAGAAGGGGAGAAAAGCTGGGCAGAAAGATATGATAAAATGTTTAAGTATGTAGCTAAGAATTCTGCTCATATAATCTCTCCAAGTGCGCACTGTGCAAAAGGACCTCTAAAATACGTCTCTGAAGATAAAGTTACGGTTGTGTATAGCGGAATTGACATCCAAACCTATGAAAAATATTTGGAAATAAAAAAAGAAGAAGCAAAAAATAAGATAGGTTTGAAAAACAAAAAGATAGCGTTATTTGTAGGTCAATTACATTGGAGAAAAGGACCACAATTTTTGGCAAAAACAGCACCAAAAATAGTAGAAGAAATTCCAGACTCTAGGATAGTCTTTGTTGGCTCGGATTTAGGAATGAAAAAAGAGATAGAAAAGATTACCGATGATGTAAAAGAAAATATTCTGTTTATGGATTCTGTTTCAGAAGAGGATTTACCTTTATACATACGAGCAGCAGATATTTTAATATTCCCATCAATAACGGAAAGCGAATGTATGGGTATGTCAATGAAAGAGGCAATGTTATTAGAAACACCTGTTATAGGGTTCAAAATTGCTGGAATACCAGAGGCAGTTATTGATGGCAAGACCGGATTTTTAGTAGAAGTAGGAGATTATGAAATGCTTGCAAATAAGACTGTAGAATGTTTAAAGAAAGAGGAATCAATTAGAGAACTTGGAGAAAATGCTAAAATCCGAGCATTAGAATTATTTGATTCAAGGATAACAGGAAGAGGAAGTTTAGAAATTATAAATGAACATCTGCATGAAATATAGGATGTTAGCAATGCTAAAAATCAAACTAGTCGAAGTGGTCATAGATATTTGGAGGCGCGTAGGCGTTCAGTTTGCAGGCACATGGGTAAGTAAGATTCCTGGAGTATCAAGACTGCACACGTACCTTGCAGCTTCGATTCTTAACGGGAAAACTCATGAGGTCGATGGCCAGAAGATGGTGGCGATTTTTGATCCTGCAACAAAGGATTTATTATACTACACAAATAATTACGAACCCCTCATTTCCTCTCTTTTCTGCTCCATGCTTGAAGAGGGTATGGTGGTTCTGGACATCGGTGCTTCTTTAGGTTATTACACATTACTTGCTGCAAAGCGTGTGGGTGATAAGGGGGAGGTGATAGCATTTGAACCGGATCCAGTTGCTTTTTGTGGATTGTTAGAAAATATTCGAATTAATGGATGGAAGAATGTTCGTGCATTCCAGTTTGCGGTTTCTGATTCCAATGGGGAAAGGAAAATGGGCAATTTGACGGCACATAAAAGTTTCGCAATCAAAAATAACACTATTGGTATTATTACCGTAAACACAATCTCTCTGGATTCCTTTTTAGATGTTGATCCTGACATGATTAAGATAGACGTTGACGGAGCAGAGCTAGAGGTTATAAATGGAATGAAAAAGATTTTGGCTAAAGGAAAAGCGAAGATAATATGTGAGGTTACTCCTTTTCACCTCTCTTCTTTGGATTACAGTGCCGAAAAAATTGAAGAAATTCTCAAACAATACAACTATAATATTTATTCGATAACTAAAAGCGGATTAATTCCTGTAACTTCTTTTAAAACGGAGGATGTGTACTTGTTTACAAGGGAAAAGGTAAGGTGATGAAATAGAACTGAAATGTCGCATATAATGAAAGCAGAGTGAGGTAAATGGCAAAAAGTGAATATGAAAGAAGGATTTATAGGGGTATGTAACGTTATGAATAGTAAGTTGCAAAGAGGTAGGAATTGATGGAGAAAAAAGCATTGATAACCGGTATAACTGGGCAAGATGGAGTATATTTAGCAAAGTTCCTTTTGGATAAGGGATATGAGGTATATGGCACATATAGGCGGCTTTCAACGCCGAACTTCTGGCGATTACACTATTTAGATATCTTTGAACGTGTGAGTTTAATACCAGCGGATTTGATTGATGCAGGGTCAATGGTAGAAGCGGTTAAAATTGCTGAACCTGATGAGGCGTATCATTTAGCTGCGCAGAGTTTTGTGGGGGCTTCTTTTGAACAACCAATTGGCACTGGCGAGATAACGGGTTTAGGTGTGACAAAAGTGTTAGAAGCTATCAGGCAGATTAACCCGAAAATAAAGTTTTATCAAGCATCTACAAGCGAATTATATGGAAGAGGGCACTCTTCGAGTTTAACCGAAAACTCACCTTTTCAGCCATCAAGTCCATACGCCGCAGCGAAATTGTATGGTTATTGGCTGACAACGCTCTATAGGGAAGGATACAATATTTTTGCATGTAATGGCATTCTTTTTAATCATGAAAGCCCGTTAAGAGGCTTAGAGTTTGTAACGAGAAAAATATCCAATGCAGTTGCAAAGATTTCTTTGGGACTAGAAAAAGAGCTGCCTCTTGGTAATTTAGAGGCAAAAAGGGATTGGGGGTATGCTCCTGATTACGTTGAATCAATGTGGTTAATGCTACAGCAAAAAGAGCCAGACGATTATGTAATAGCTACAAACGAATCTCATTCTGTGAGAGAATTTGCAGAGAGGGCATTTGATATTGTAGGGTTGGATTGGCAAGAATACACTAAACTTGACAAAAGATTTTTAAGACCCATAGATGTTAATTTCTTACAGGGGGACTATTCAAAGGCAAAGAAAGAGCTAAGTTGGGAACCAAAGGTAAAATTTGGTGAACTTGTGAAGATATTAGTCAAGGAAGATTTGGACAGATGGGAAAAATGGCAAAATGGAGAGGGATTTCCTTGGGATGCCCCGAATTATCCAAGCGAGGCAAGAATACTTACGAGAACTCTAAAGGTGTAGAATTTGTTGGTTTTTTTGTTTCACGAAAAAGGTGAATTCATGATTCCATTAGCAGAGCCTTGTTTAGGAGAGGAAGAACTAAAGAATGTTTTAGAAGCGGTAAAAAGTGGCTGGATTTCATCAAAAGGAAAATTTATCGAAGATTTTGAGCGGAAATTTGCAAGATACTGTGAAGTCGATTATGGTATTGTGACTTCTAATGGAACTGTTTCATTACATTTAGCTTTAGAGGCATTAGAAATAAAAAAGGGAGACGAAGTTATAGTTCCAGATTTAACTTTTGTTGCTGTTGCAAATGCTGTAACCTACTGCAATGCCAAACCCATTTTTATAGAATCTCATCCCGATTATTGGTGTATTGACCCAGAGAAAATAGAGGAGAAAATAACAAAAAATACAAAAGCAATAATTCCTGTTCATTTATATGGTCATCCCTGCTATATGGATACTATTATAGATATAGCAGAAGATCATAATCTGTATGTTGTAGAAGATGCTGCAGAGGCTCATGGTGCTGAGTACAAAGGAAAGAAGGTCGGATCTTTTGGAGACGTGAGCTGTTTCTCATTTTATGGAAATAAAATCATCACAACTGGAGAAGGAGGTATGTGCTTAACGGATAATGGGGATTTAGCAGAGAAAATGAAACTTTTAAGAGACCATGGGATGGATCAAAACAAAAGATATTGGCATGATATCGTTGGGTTTAATTATAGAATGACGAACTTACAGGCAGCAGTTGGAGTTGCTCAGCTGAGTAAACTTGATAATTTCGTGGAAAAGAAGAGAGAGATTGCGAGATGGTATATAAAAGAGTTGGAGGATTTGGCTGATAAAGGGCTGATAACTTTACATCCAGAAATGCCTTGGGCAAAATGCGTCTATTGGATGTATTGTATTTTAGTTAAAGATAAATTTGGTGTGGGTAGATATGATTTGATAAAGAAATTAGGGAACAAAGGGATTGAGACAAGACCTTTCTTTTATCCGATGCACGTCCTACCAATTTACAAAAGCGAAGGAAGATATAAAGTAGCAGAGGATTTGGCGAAGAGAGGGCTCAATCTACCTTCAAGTCTCAAACTGAGAGAGAAGGAAATACTATATATATGTAAAACGATAGGAGAGTTATGTAATTTATGAGGGTTTTAGATTTAGGTTGTGGAAAAAGATGTACAATAGGGGCTCTTATTCCTGCGATGAATGTTTTCCTTATCTTGAGGTGGTTAAATGAAGAGCATGGAATTCGTTGAGAGATTTTCTAAAATCACAGGACTTCTAATTATAAATCAAATATTCGTTTCCCTTTTAAATTATAAAAGTAAGAAGGGGCTTATGATGCATGTATCACAGAAAATTTAAAGATGCAGAATTCCCATTGTATATAAGAGGAAACGTTATAATTCATGGATTTAAAAACATTAAAATGGGAAAAACGTGATAGATATTATATAGTAACATTTATTTAGATGCAGATAAGTTTATTGAAATAGGAGGCTTCACGCATATAGATGTTTTTTCACTTCAATTTAGGGTTATGGTGGTGTCAAGATCAAAAAATGTGCACTCGCTATTTCTTCTGATGTTAAGGTATATTCTCAAACAAACAGACATGATTATGATCTAGAGTTACAGATTGTAGAACAACCAACAAAGTATGCAGAGGTTATAATTGGAGACGATGTGTGGATTGGTGCAAATGTTGTGATATTACCGGGGGTGTAAATGTAGGCGTTCATAGTGTAATAGGTGCTGGTGCTGTAGTTACTGGTGATATACCAGAAAATTCTATTGCTGTTGGAATACCTGCAAAAGTTATTAAAAAGAGGTTTTAAAGCATGTCTATAAAAATACTTGTCTGCGGAGTGGAAATACCACCTCCCTATGGAGGAATGGCTAAGAGAGTATTATTACATACAAGAGAGTGGGTTAGCGAGGGTAATAGGGTTTATTTCCTGACATCAAGAAAGAAGGAAAACGAAGATGCCCTTGATGTCTCTATTAACTTACTCTACGAACAGAGTTCATCAGCAGTAAAATGGCTTTTAAGTTGTTTTTTAAAAAATCCAAATTTGTTTTTAAAAGCATTATCCATGTCATTGCTTTACAATGTTACCGATCTTAGACACCTTCTTGGCTTTTCTGCATTTGCAGTTAGGTTTAATGAGGTTTTAGATGAAATACAACCTGATATTGTAAATGCCCATCACGCCTTTGGGAAGAGTTTTATTGCAATGCTAATCTGCAAAAAGAAAGGCATTCCAGTAGTGCTAACTTCTTATTCAGAAATGTTATGGTGGAAAGAAAAAGAAGGGGAGAAAAGCTGGGCAGAAAGATATGATAAAATGTTTAAGTATGTAGCTAAGAATTCTGCTCATATAATCTCTCCAAGTGCGCACTGTGCAAAAGGACCTCTAAAATACGTCTCTGAAGATAAAGTTACGGTTGTGTATAGCGGAATTGACATCCAAACCTATGAAAAATATTTGGAAATAAAAAAAGAAGAAGCAAAAAATAAGATAGGTTTGAAAAACAAAAAGATAGCGTTATTTGTAGGTCAATTACATTGGAGAAAAGGACCACAATTTTTGGCAAAAACAGCACCAAAAATAGTAGAAGAAATTCCAGACTCTAGGATAGTCTTTGTTGGCTCGGATTTAGGAATGAAAAAAGAGATAGAAAAGATTACCGATGATGTAAAAGAAAATATTCTGTTTATGGATTCTGTTTCAGAAGAGGATTTACCTTTATACATACGAGCAGCAGATATTTTAATATTCCCATCAATAACGGAAAGCGAATGTATGGGTATGTCAATGAAAGAGGCAATGTTATTAGAAACACCTGTTATAGGGTTCAAAATTGCTGGAATACCAGAGGCAGTTATTGATGGCAAGACCGGATTTTTAGTAGAAGTAGGAGATTATGAAATGCTTGCAAATAAGACTGTAGAATGTTTAAAGAAAGAGGAATCAATTAGAGAACTTGGAGAAAATGCTAAAATCCGAGCATTAGAATTATTTGATTCAAGGATAACAGGAAGAGGAAGTTTAGAAATTATAAATGAACATCTGCATGAAATATAGGATGTTAGCAATGCTAAAAATCAAACTAGTCGAAGTGGTCATAGATATTTGGAGGCGCGTAGGCGTTCAGTTTGCAGGCACATGGGTAAGTAAGATTCCTGGAGTATCAAGACTGCACACGTACCTTGCAGCTTCGATTCTTAACGGGAAAACTCATGAGGTCGATGGCCAGAAGATGGTGGCGATTTTTGATCCTGCAACAAAGGATTTATTATACTACACAAATAATTACGAACCCCTCATTTCCTCTCTTTTCTGCTCCATGCTTGAAGAGGGTATGGTGGTTCTGGACATCGGTGCTTCTTTAGGTTATTACACATTACTTGCTGCAAAGCGTGTGGGTGATAAGGGGGAGGTGATAGCATTTGAACCGGATCCAGTTGCTTTTTGTGGATTGTTAGAAAATATTCGAATTAATGGATGGAAGAATGTTCGTGCATTCCAGTTTGCGGTTTCTGATTCCAATGGGGAAAGGAAAATGGGCAATTTGACGGCACATAAAAGTTTCGCAATCAAAAATAACACTATTGGTATTATTACCGTAAACACAATCTCTCTGGATTCCTTTTTAGATGTTGACGGAGCAGAGCTAGAGGTTATAAATGGAATGAAAAAGATTTTGGCTAAAGGAAAAGCGAAGATAATATTTGAGGTTACTCCTTCTCACCTCTCTTCTTTGGGTTACAGTGCCGAAAAAATTGAAGAAATTCTCAAACAATATAACTATAATATTTATTCGATAACTAAAAGCGGATTAATTCCTGTAACTTCTTTTAAAAATATAAAAAACGAAAGTGTTTGTGATATGTACTTTTTTTACAAAGGAGAAGTGATGAAATGGGACTGAAATATCCTATAATAAATGTCCTATAATATGAGATGTCATATAATGAAAGCAGAGTGAGGTAAATGGAAAAAAGAAAGAAACGCCTTTTAAAACTCCTGAGTAAACTAAAGTAAGGTAAGGTGTTTTTTCAGAGATGAAAAGAGAATTAAAAACTAAGAGAGATCTTTGAAGAACTACTGCACTGAAACAAGGATTCCTTGAAGTGGTGGATCCTCATACATAAAAAAGGTTTGATATCCTATTTAATTTAATAGGGGGCGTAGATAGAAAGTCAGATACAAATTTTGATGTAGAAAAGGTATTTTTTTTACATTTACAGCTCCTTTGGATTTGTCATTTTAGATTCTGTATATTGAGCTCTCAACCCAACGTTCTCTCTCAAAGAGCCCCATAGATCTCGCGGTATCTTTTCAATTTCTAAAGGAGTTATGTTAGACATTCCAGCCTCTTTTAACCATACAATAACTTCTGCCATCCAGTGCCAATGCAAATAATAAACAGCATAAGAATCACGTTTCTGCAACCACAAATCATTCCAGTTAGGGTTTTTACCCTGGATCTTTTGCACCAGATAATTTGCTAGTACAATGGGAAATACACCTACTGTTTGCAGGCTTGTGGGCGATTTCGCAATTAATGGTCTAACGAGATGATGGCCAAAAACAACATAAAGGCCCTGTATCAAACTTTTTACTTTCCTTATTCCATAAACCCAGATGTATATGTAGCCCTGGCTTTTAACAAACTTAGAAATACACTTAAATGCCTCTTCTGTCGAATAAGTATGGTGAATCACACCGTGGCTGAATACATAATCAAACGCTCTCTCTCTAAATGGAAGATTGAATAGGGATGCCTGGACGAAATGAAGATCAGGGTATGAAACCGTTTTTTCTCCGAGATTTAACAAACTGAAGTTTAAATCTATTCCAACTACAGTAGATTTTGTATATTCATATATCATAATTGCTTCACGTCCCGCACCACAGCCGACGTTTAATAACATCTTATCTTTAAACCAATCTGCTTCAAGTCCTAGCTCTATTTTAAGGATATAGCGGAGTTCATCTTCAGTATATCCATATTGGAATTCCTGCTCGGTTCCATGAGCTTCCCATTGCTTTGAAAACGCTTTTTGGATGTATACCTCTCCCGGGCGGGGCTTGTTATTTGGAATAGTATAATCTTTGAATTCTTCGAGTTTATCGTTATATCTCCCCAGAAACTCAGTGGTAATGTTAGTTGGGAAATCCAACATTATCGGGATATAATTTATGATTGGGTATATTAGTTTGCATTTATCACATGCCAGAACACCTTCTTTGATGGTTTGACATTCTACCTCGCTTTCACCTTTGCCTATATTTCGCTGAAAATTAATAGCATTAATATTACCTTTACATAGTGGACATACCAGTTCGTTCATTAGTAAAAGATGCATATTGTTTCCTCTACCTATAATAACTATTCCAAGCTTCAGGTTTATATAAAGGTTTAGCTTTTATAAATAATAATGTGTGGAATATGTGGAATATATGGATTTGAAGATGAAGTTCTTTTAAGAAGAATGTGTAGTATCCTTTCACATCGTGGACCAGAAGATGAAGGCTATTTTATAGCTAATAACATATCCTTAGGCCATACAAGGTTAAGCATTATAGATATAAAAGGCGGACATCAGCCAATGTATAATGAGGATGAGTCAATTTGGACGATTTTAAATGGAGAAATATTTAATTACAAGGAATTGCGAAAAAGACTTGAATCACAGCATAAGTTTTATTCCAATTCGGATACAGAAGTATTGGTTCATCTTTATGAGGAATATAAAGAGGAATTTGTTCGTTATCTCAGGGGCCAATTTGCTTTTGCTCTTTGGGACTCAAACAGAAGGAAATTAATTTTGGTGCGGGATAGGTTAGGAATCTGTCCATTATATTATACGATGCTTGATAACAAACTGCTTTTTGCATCGGAAATAAAATCTATATTAGAATATAAAGAAAAACCAGTAGAAATTGATGATAAAGGTTTAATTGATTATCTGCTCTTTCAGGCACCAGTAGGACCTCATACCTTGTTTAAAGGTATTAAAGAATTGCTTCCTGGATATATGATTATCTGTGAAGCAGGGAAGGTTACGTCCAAAAAATATTGGGATATCACAAATTTTGTTCCAGATAACTTTCCAGAAGAATATTATACTCAAGAGCTTATGGAAAAATTAAAAGATGCAGTGCAATCGCATCTGATAAGCGATGTTCCAGTTGGTATGTATCTTTCAGGAGGAATTGATTCAAGTATTATTTTATCTATTATGGGTATCTATTATAAGAGTGCTATCGATACATTCACGTTGGGATTTGATTATAAAGATGTTGACGAGACGGACTATGCGAGAGCAATGGCAGAATACGTTGGAGCAAATTATCATGAAGTAATATTATATCCCGAAATGGTTATGAAGGAGTCTGATAAAATCTTCTGGTATTTAGACGATCCGATTGCAGATTTTGGAGAAATTAAAGACTATTTTTTATCCAAAGAAACACAGAAGCAAGGTATAAAGGTAGTTCTTTATGGCTATGGAGGTGATGAATTATTTGGAGGGTATGGGGGCTATAAAGATAGGGTATTTTGTGAAAAAATCAGGGGACATATACCCAAAACGATCTGTTCAAGTCTCCCAAAAGTTGCTAATTTAATTCCCGTTTCCCTCCCTAAGAGTAAAGGAGTTAAAAAATATTTAAGAGCAATCTCTGATGAAGAACCTTACCTGAGTAATGGTGATTTGTTTTCCTATGATGAATTGAAAACGCTTTATAGAAGAGATAATAGGTTTAATACTCATGGGAGGGATGTAGTTATGAATTATTTTTATAATCCAGAAATTCATGGTTTATTAAATAAATGTCAGTATGTAGATATAAAAATCTATATCGATGCTCACATGCTTCACTTTGATAAAATGAATATGGCTCACGCAGTAGAATGTAGGCACCCCTTTTTAGACTACCACATGGTGGAGACTGCATTTACTATTCCAGAAAATTTGAGACTCAAAAATGGCGTTGAGAAATATATTTTGAGAAAAGCAAGTTTGAAATATAATATTTTACCGGACAGCGTACTAAAAAGGAAGAAGAAAGGATTCATCGCACCACATGAGCGCTGGGTGTCCAGCAACAAAGATTTCAGAGATTTTGTGTTTAACAGTATATCTGATTCAGAAATTATAAATGAAAAATTGAATATAGAAAGAGTTCGAAAAATGATGATTCCAAAACCAGGTCATTGGCATGCGCATAAACTGTGGGGCTTATTTGTTTTGGCTAAATGGTATGAAAGGTATTTGGAGGGATAGATTGAAAATCTGCATGTTCGCTAATGGCTTGCCTGTGCATATAACAGGTGGGATGGAAATACATGTACAGGAGTTAGTTGAGGGTTTAGTTAAAAGAGATCATAAAGTAACAATAATAACAACGAAACATCCAAAAGGAATTAAAAAAGAGGAAAAAGGAAATTTAAGGATTTATTATGTTGGTGATATATCCTTAAAATGCACAAGGAGATTTTATAAAGAATCTTCGGAATTATTTGATAAATTAAATAAAGAAGAAATGTTTGACATCGTACATAGTCAAAGTACATCTGGTTTTGGACTTGCTAAATTCTACCATAAAAAAATATTTCTTATTGTAACTTTACACGGAACTGCATTAAATGAAGTAAAGAGTGCATTAAATACAAAATCAATAAAAGGTTTTATTGTTGCATCTTATATGTATTATACCTATATCCTACTAAGTCAGGTTGATAAAATAACATTAAAAAGAGCGAACAAAATAATCGCAGTGAGCAATGACTTAAAAGAAGATATTAAAAAACAATACAAAATTTCTGAAGAAAAATTGGTTGCAATCCCTAATGGTATTGATGTTAACAAGTTTAAAACAATGGAAGTTACACATCTAAGAGAAAAATGGAATTTAACCGATGAGAAAGTTATAATATCAGTTGGGGCAATAAATAAACAAAAAGGTTTTCACTTGCTATTAAAGGTTTTCCCAGATATTCTAAAGAAGAACAAAAATATAAAATTATTCATCGTTGGAACTGGTCTTTATTTACAAGATTTAAAGGATATGGCTATGAAATTAAATATTTTGGGTAAAGTTGTTTTTACTGGAAGAGTTTCAAATGAAGATTTGCCTAAATATTACAATTTAGCTGATGTCTTTGTGTTCCCAACATTAAGATTAGAGAGTTTTGGATTAGTAACCGCAGAAGCAATGGCTTGTGAGAAGCCAGTTATAGCCTCTTGTATTGGAGGGATACCAACGATAATAGAAAATAATAAAGATGGAATCTTAATTAAGCCAGGGGATTTAAAAGAACTGAAAGAAAGAATTTTAGAGGTTTTAAGTAACGAAGAGTTAGCAAGCAGACTTGGGAAAAATGCCAGAAAGAAAATTGTGGAGAAATTTAGTTCGGACAAAATGGTTGAGGATACGATAGAGGTGTATGAAAAGGTGTTGAATAAATGAACATAGAAGAAAAATTATATGAAAGAATATGGCAAAGTGAAGGTAATGGAAGAGCCAAAATTGATAAAGACTCAAGAGTAGACGTGGCTTTAAAATTAATTGAGAAAGGTGATAGGATTTTGGACATTGGTTGTGGTGATGGAACATTAGGATATTTTGCCAAAAATAATTACCGAGAGGTATATGGTGTTGATATATCGGATAATGCCTTGGAAATTGCGAAGAAAAGAGGTGTGATAACAAAAAAAGTAAACTTAAACGACGAGAATTTACCGTTTAAAGATAATTATTTCGATGCTATTACTTGTTTAGACGTAATAGAGCATGTATTTGAGCCAATAGTTTTGATTAAGGAGATATATAGAGTATTGATTGAAGGTGGGTTGGTAGTGATTTCAACACCAAATGTTAGATATTGGCATCATTTATTTGATTTGGTTATCAAAGGAAAGTTTCCGAAAACTTCAAATAACACGGAACACTATGATGGCGGACATTTGCATTACTTCACATACAAAGATATTGAAACTCTTTTAAAGATAAACAATTTCAAGATAGTCATGAAGGCAGGAGTTTTTGGTAAAGAAACCTTAAAAGAGTTTTTATCCACTGGTATTGTTATTAAAGCGAAAAGGTGAAACTATGAAAATAGCGATGACCGTATCTGGTTACAGTAAAGAAGGTGGTATATCAAGATATGTTTCAGAATTAGCTGAACGTTTCGTGAAAGATCATGAAGTTCATATCTTCTCGTCTGAATGGAAAGATGTTGGAGACGATAATTTGGTATTTCATAAAACTATGTCGATACCAAAACCCCCTAGCATATTTATCCTCTCATATCTTTTCTCAACAACCTTAAACATAAAAGTGCACGATTTTGATATAGTTCAATCTAATGGTGCAGATCGCTTTTCTGCGGATATAATTAATACCATGAGTATACACAAAGCATGGCTGGAAGTATTGAAAAAAGAGAAGTGGAGAACCATCTTTGGTAGAAAAATATTAACCCCAGGTAATTTGATTGTTTTAGCATTAGAAAAATATAGTTATGGTAAAAGAAAATACAAGAAATTGATAGCATGTTCTTCTTCTACTAAACGTGAACTTATGAAGTATTATAATGTCCCAAAAGAAGACATTGAAGTTATTCCCTTGGGTGTGAATTTGGATGAGTTCAGACCTTTGCAGGATAAAAATTTGATTGATTTGAAACAAAAATACGGAATATATGAGAACGATATTGTTCTTATTATTGTTGCAACAGAGTTCCATCGAAAAGGTTTAACTGAATTGATCAAATCTTTGTCTATTGTTAAAAACAAAGAAAAAGCAAATCTGAAATTGCTGGTTGTCGGATCGGGGAAAAATATTCCTTTTGATTATCTTGGACTTATAGAAAAGTTGGGTTTCAAGAATAACATAATCTTTACAGGACCTATAAATAACAAAAAGGGAGATTTAAATAAGCATTATAATTTAGCAGATATTTTTGTTTTTCCTACAAAATACGAAGGATTTGGAATACCTGTTGTAGAAGCGATGGCTGCAGGGTTGCCCGTAGTAACAACTAATACGGCTGCCGGAGAAGATGCTGTTGAACCTGGCAAGAACGGGTTGCTGATTGATGACCCAACCAATGTCATGGAAATAGCAAAAAAAATGAGTACACTCATCGAGGATGAGAGCATAAGAAAGCAGATGGGCAGGAATGCAAGGAGAACTGCTGAAAAGTTTACTTGGGACGATATTGCAAAAAGAACTTTGGAGGTTTATGAAGGTATACTGAAAAGATAAGTGTAGAAATATGACGATTATACTGAAAAAAAAATACTCTTTAATTGAAAAATCAACAACTACGAGTGAGCTACTTTTAAGTTTACTATTAATTTATCTAACAGTTACCATTATAAAAATCTTTTTTGTACTGCAAATACCTTCTCCCTTTATCTTCTCTGATGAAACTGCATATTCAAAAATGGCACTGTCTTTTTTTGAATCTAAAACCTTCTCGTTATGGGGCGTACCCGCAGGCTATCCCCCACCGTTATATCCAGTAATATTATCAATATCCTACATATTTGGAGATATAACTGCCGCATATCCGGTAATGAAAGTCATCAATGCATTTCTATCTTCTTTAATAATCATTCCGGTTTTTCTGATCGCTGATGAGTTTATATCTATTAAGAAATCTTTAATTGTTGCATTTTTATCCTCTTTACTGCCTGCAAGTTTCTCATTCACTTCCACGATAATGAGTGAAAATTTGTTTTATCCATTATTCATGTTCTCCCTCTTTTTTATGATGAAATCAATCATCGAAGACGATAAAAAGTGGGATATCCTTTGTGGATTGTTTATCGGATTATCAATTTTAACAAGAATGCCTGGTCTTGCATTATTGATTATTTTGTTATTCGCTTTATTGGTGAAAGGTATATATACGATTTTGCCAGAAGATGGTATTACTGTAAGAATAAAAATTGGGAAAATATTCCAGGCTTTTATTGATAAGTGGTGCATCTTTTTATCTTCCGCTGTGGTTGCGTTCCCTTGGCTCTTAAGGAATGGCTATTATTTTGGATTCACATCTTATGGATTAACGGGCGAGTCTATCGGCATGGCTGGCGGTATCGCTAAGTATGGTGGATCACAGCCAACAAATATTCCAATAATAGATTTTATCTATTGGGCTGCGATGCACATTGGATATTTCATCTTTGCAACAGGAATAATATTTTTCGCACTTGCTATGCTTCAAACATGGAAAATTGTAACGCAAAAACCAATAAATAAAACTACATATGTGAATATAAAACTTAAAGCCTTTATCCTAATTTCATGGGTTTCTTTTACAACACTTGTATTATTATGTGCATATCACAAATTTCATGGAGGTAATTATCTAATGGGTAGATATCTTGATCCAATTCTACCTGCATTTATAATCATGGGCGCAGTAGGGTTGGATTCATTTACTAAACGGGATTTTAAACCATTTTTTGGCACACTTATCGTTTGCTCAGTGGTATTGGTGTTTATCCCAATAAACTCAATGATACGTGCATTTAATACCCCTGATGCGTATATACTTTTGGTACCACAACGTTTGTATGAAATGGATGTCTTGTCATTCGAACCCAATGTTATCTTTATTAAACTGTTTTTATTGATATTGCCCTTCTTCTTTTTGATTTTAGCCAAAAAGAACGCATTAAAATGGAAATGCATAGCACCATTACTTCTGATATTTTTTGTAACAGGCAGCATGCTGGCATCAGGTGTTATGTATGCTGCATCCACCGATGCTCAGGATGAAATGAAAGTCGGATTATGGTTACATAATCATGCGCCTAAAAATTCGGCGATATTGTTTGATGAGCGAGATGCAGATAGAATGAATTGGGCGATGTGGGGGACGATGTTCTGGACTGATAATATAATAAAAATCGGCAATGTTAGCGCTGTTGAGGCGGATTATGTAGTCTCTCTCCATAGACTAAACTTGCCCTTAGTTCTGGAAGTGGGAACTGAGACCGAAGTTATAAGGTCTTACAATAATCATTATTTTGTTTATAGGTCAAAGTAACAAAAGGAATTAACTAAAATGAAAATCAAAAAAAGAATATGGGATATTTTCAGAATTTTTATAGGAGTGTCTATCCTTTCCTTTTTAATTCTTAAATTAGGTGTGTCAGAAGTATTAGATGTTATCTCAAATATGAACCTTTATATAGTTTTCTTAGTGTTATTTTCCTCGCTTTTTATCTACTTCCTGGCTTCAATCAACATTAAAATATTGATAAGTGGTTTAGGGGAAGAAATTAGCGCTGTCGATTCATTCAGATATTATTTGCCAACATATGCTTTAGGTCTACTCACCCCTGGGAAAGTTGGGAATCTATCACTGCTGTATTTTTTTAAGAAAAATGAAATTTCATATGGAAAAACCCTTGCAGTTTTAGTGCTGGATAAACTAATTACTTATGTTGTCCTTTCTGTGATTGCCATTTATGGTTTTTTTATCTTTTTTGAACGAGAGGCCGCATTACAAGTTACGTTCTACCTGATATTACTTCTACTTCTTGGTGTTCTTTTGATACGATCGAAAAGAGCCAGGAGACTTATTCAAGATATCCTCCTAGCGAAGTACGCGAAATCTCTTGAGGGGTTCTATCGTAATTTAGAGTTCTTACTGAGACACAGAAAAGGAAGAATTGCGTTAAATGCTTCGCTCACCTTTGGACAATGGGTGCTGGGGGCTTTTGTTAAGTATTTAATGTTCTTATATTTTGATGTACACGTTTCCTTTTTCGCTGTATTGGTAATTACTAGTATAGGCGCTATACTTACTATGCTTCCTGTTTCTATATCAGGATTAGGAATTACAGAAAGTAGTGCTGTCTATTTATTCTACAAAATAGACGTGGACCCTACTATAACTGGTGGGATATTCTTATTTGTAACTTTCATGCGATACATACTCGCTTCTGCCTTTCTTGGGTTTCATGTCAAGGAGATAAAAGAAGTAGCAACTTTAACTAAGAAGATTGTTCAGGGGTGAGAAGAAGTTAATGTTCTAACTTGGATGCAACCCACTTTTTCTTCACCTTTCCTTTTTCCAGCACTCATTCAGATCGCTTCAGATGATGTGCCTTCTTTGTCAATTTTATAAACACTGCTATCAAGAAAATCCAGCCGTAAACCGCACAAAAAATCAAATATTCGTTTACCCTGTTAAAAAGGCACGCAAGAGCTAAAAGGTGGAAAACAAAGTATTCGGTATAATAGAAATTTGTCAAAAAAGAACTTTTCTTCTTCTCTCTCTCTATTTCCTCTAACCCATTTGTATGAAGCCTTAAAAAGGTATTGTAAATAAGAGCTATAATCAACGAAGCAATAAGACCCAAGGGTCCATAAACCCATACTAAATAGTTCCCGGTATTTCGGAATAAACCATACATCGCCGCATAAAAGAGAATCACCAAAGCAAACGGACCCAAACCCAAAAACATATCCACCCACTTTCCATAGGTACTCGCTGTGCCCGTGATTCTTGCTAAAGAACCATCCATAGAATCAAAAAAGAATGCAAATATTATAAGAATTGAAGAGAAGATAAGGTATGGATACTTTCCAACAAAGATAAAGTACGCGGCTATTAAAATCAATAAGGATGAAAGCAGCGTTATCTGGTTTGGTGTTATTTCTGTATATTTCGCTATCCTTTCTGCTACATACGTACTGGCTATTCTATGAAGCTTAATTACGATAGGAGCATGAAGATCTTGAAATTTCGCTCCCTTTAATTGCGACATATCCAAATGCGATGGCTTTTTATTTTTCATATCCACTCGATTGTTCTATTTTTTCCAATATAGTAAAACCATTACAATTGGCATAGTGTTTAATCTGCCAGCCGTCTATAAGCTCAATAAAATCCTCTTTTTCATTAAAACCTTTGTCAAAATATTCCTCTATCGCTCTAATTACACCTCTTTTATTATTCCGTCCAACACCCATACTTCCGTCTCTTCTAAAAAATAGCCTTTTAAGATTTGTGTCGTGGAAAAAAACCTTTGATCTCTCTCTTAAGAAAGGAAACCAATTTTCTATTTCTTGAACTGTATTCTCAAAAATATGACTGGTATCTACAAAAAGCACATTAATCTTTGGTTGAATATCATGTCTGGCACACCATTTTTCAAATCTCTTTGCAAATTCTATATCGTCACTTTGAACAAATATCCAGTTTTTATAGGAAGAAATATCAGAACAATCTTCAATGTCAACACTAATTAGTGTTGAATCGCACAATTTAGCCACACGTTCTAAAACAAAAGTGCTCTCCCCTCCCCTCACCCCCAGTTCTACTATCAATCTAGGCTTTGTACTCAGTGATTCAACGAATAAAGTAACTAAATGGTCACTTATATCTGTCTTCTTAATTGATTGCCTCTTTATATCTTCTAATTCTTTTAAAATTAGATGCTCCTCTATATTAGTCCTTGTGATTAAATGTTCTTTTATTTTATCCAATTCTTTTAACTCTTCGGCGGAAATTAATTTCTTATGATGTTTTAAATCTATAAAAATATTATAAATCGTGCTTACCAAAAATAAAATTGCTTTCCACGGATTTTTTATCCCTTTTATCAACTGTTTTGAGATCATGAGTAGAAATTTCACAGTATGTCTTCTTCCAAATCAATTTCATTATCCTTATATTTAAACTTTTCACACGATTAAGAGGGGAAAAGAAGCAGCGCTTTCTCCTCTTCGCTGAACGGAAGATCCGATGTCGATGTGGCTATCGAGGCGTTGAACATCTGAACTTCGTGACAAATACAGCCCCTATACCAAACGTTTCGAGGCCTATGTGAGCATGCTGTGCGAGAAGATGATGTTCACGACGTCGCATCGGTCGCCGAGATGGACGGAAGGCGGCAAAGCGGATTGACAAAAAATACCTGAGCAGACTGGTTACGGGGCTTGAGGGTCCGAATCCGAAGAGACTCGGCATTGACGAGGTCGCCCCATGCATTCCCGTATCTCGGTTAATAATCGGTCTGCTTGTTCGCTGAAGACCTTTGCCCATCGTAAATGTGTGTATCCTCTCTTTTTACGGTCTCTTTTTTGGATTAAAATGAAAATCCTTCCTGGTTGGAGGTAGGATTCGGAAGTACTCTTGTGCTAACTTCTAGCACAAACTTTTTAAATAGATACTAATAATCACCTTTTAGGGGATCAAGTAATGAAAGCTATTCTATTGGCTGCGGGCAAAGGCACAAGGTTATCGCCTCAAACTGAAGATTTGCCTAAATGTTTACTCAAAATAAAAGATAAAACCATTTTGGAGTATATTTTGGATAGGATTGTTGAGAATAATATTCAAGAAATTGTTATTGTTATAGGTTTCTGTGGGGATAAAATTAGAGGAATAATCGGGAATACCTATAAAGGTTTTCCAGTAACATATGTATTTAACCCCGTTTTTGATAGAACAAACAGCATTTACTCGTTGTGGCTGGCTGAAAATGTTGTTGGGGACAGTTTTGTTGTTATAAATGCTGACACTTTGTTTAGTAAACGTATATTACAACATCTCAGTGAATCACCTTATGAAATTGCCTTAGCAACTGATGATACCTTAATAGGGGAAATTTCTGAAGAGGCAATGAAAGTTACAATCATCAATGGCGTAATCAAAGATGTTAGCAAGCAAATCCCTCCTGAAAGGGCACATGGTGTTGCAATAGGATTATACAAATTTGGTCCAAAAGGAAAGACAAAGCTTTACAAAGAACTAAAAAGATTAGTTGACAGCAAAATTCTTGATCAACTATTTACAAAAGCAGTAAAGAATTTAATAATGAATGATTTAGAGGTGTTTCCTATAAGTACGAAAGGTTTATCATGGATTGATATAGATACCTATAATGACTTAAAAATTGGAGAGAAAATAGTTGAAAAGATGCTAGAGGAGAACAATAGAAAAGAATAAAATGTTTTAAGACCTATTAAATTTATAAGAAAAATGAAAGCAGCAGTTTATGTAGGAAATGGGAAAATAGAAATTGAAGACATACCAATACCAGAGATTAACAATGACGAAGTCCTATTGAAGGCAAAAACAGTAGGCTTATGCAAAACAGATGTTAAAAAAGTGGTGTATAACTTATTAGATCCTCCAAGGATCTTTGGTCATGAAATTGTTGGAGAAATAGCAAAAGTGGGAGAAAATGTATGGAGGAATGGCGAAAAGAAGTTTGAGGTTGGGGATCGGGTTTTAGTTTTCCATCATGTTCCTTGTTTAGAGTGTTTCTATTGTCTCAATGAAAAATATTCACAATGTGAAACTTATGGAGAAATAGACACAACAGCGGGCTACGGTAAACCAAGTGGAGGTGGATTTGCAGAGTATACTAAAATACCTAATCTAGTTGCAAGAAGAGGACTGATAAAGATACCTGACGATGTAAAATATGAAGAAGCTGTTTTTGTAGAACCTCTGAATTGTTGTTTTAAAGCAATAAAGAGAGCAAATATTTCAGAAAAGGATACCGTATTAATACTAGGACAAGGGTCTATTGGTCTTACCCTCACCCAACTTTGTAAAATAGAAAAAGCCACAGTAATCGCAACGGATTTAGTCGATTTTAAACTTAACCTATCAAAAAATTTTGGAGCTGATTACACTATCTACACAGAAGATCCCTCCTTTGTCGAAAAAATTAGAAAATTTAATAACGGGAGGGATGCAAATAAGTGCTTAGTTGCGGTAGAATCTCTTAGTGCTGTTAAACAGGGTTTAGATGCTATTGATAGAGGAGGAGATATTATCTTTGTCTTTGATAAAATAAAAGATAAAGAAGTGGTGATTGATCCAAATCTGGTTTCTAATAAAGAGATTGATATAATCGGGAGTTACTCCTCTGATTATAGTTTACATGACAAATCTGCGGAATTAATTTTTTCAAGAAAGATTAATGTAAAAGACATGATAACTCACACCTTTAATTTAGAGGAGATTAATAAAGCAATAGAAATGGCTTTTAATCCTTTACGATCCATAAAAATTCTGATAAAAATAAGTTAGTTTCGGTCGGTATGGAGTGGAGAAGGCATTAAGAGTTTACTAATTAAAATGTGTGGTATATGTGGTTTTAATTGGGAAGATAAGCGGCTTGTCAAAGAAATGGCTGCAACACTTAGTCATAGGGGTCCTGACCAGGATGGTTTTTATACTGATTCTTTTTTTTCCCTTGGCCATAAACGGTTGAGTATTATTGATTTAACTGAGAACGGTAGACAGCCAATGTCAAACGAAGATGGTACAATATGGGTTGTTTATAATGGAGAAATATATAATTTTAAGGAGATTAAATCTGGACTAAAAAAAAGACACACATTCAAATCAAATTCAGATACTGAAGTTATAATTCATTCTTATGAAGAATATGGAGAGGATTGTGTTAAATTATTCAATGGCATGTTCGCATTTGCACTATGGGATTCTATTAATAGGAAAATAATATTAGCAAGAGACAGATTAGGCATTAAACCGTTGTTTTATCATTACAAAGACAAAAAATTTATTTTTGGCTCTGAAATTAAGTCAATAACGAGAACCAACTCTGTTAAAAAAGAGCTTAACCTACATGGGCTTAGCCAATTCATTACATATGCCTATTGCATAAATGGGGAGACTATGCTAAAAGATATATATGAGCTCTTACCAGGGCATATACTCACCTTGAATTCTGAAGGAGTTGTCATAAAAAAATATTGGGAGGTTAAGACGAACGTAGACTATAAATCCGAAGATTATTTCACTAAAAAATTACGAATCATCTTAAAAGAAGCTGTTAAGAAAACATTGGTGAGTGATGTGCCCTTAGGAGCTTCTTTATCAGGTGGAATTGATTCAAGTTCGATTGTAGCTTTTATGAGTCAGATTGTGGATAATCCAATTAAAACATTTAGTATTGGTTTTGATGATCCATCTGATGAGCTTGATAAAGCAAGAATTGTTGCAGATTATTGTAACACAGAACATCATGAAATTATAGTGCCATTTAAAGAATTAACGAAGAATTTAGTAAAGATCGTTTGGTATATGGAAGGCCCTTTTGGAAGGCCCTCAGTGTTTTCTGGTTTTTTCTTATCAAGAGGTATAAATAGGAATGGAGTTATTATTGATTTGGCAGGCGACGGCTCTGATGAACTTTTTGCTGGTTATAACCGATATGATGTTTATTTATACAAAGCGGCAACAAGGAGATCATCGATAAAGGGGAAAGCAAATAAAATAACTTCGGGATTTTTTAATACACAGTTAGAAAAAAAAATATTTTTTAAAGACTTTTTGATAAATAATCTGGATAACAATCTTAAACCAGCAACTGCGTTTGGTACTTACCTTGAAAAAGCGGATAAAGAGGAATTGCTCAATGCCGCACTTGAATTTGAGCTAAAAACAGAATTGCCCGGGATACAATTGATAAGAGCTGATAGAACAAGCATGGCGTACTCCCATGAAGTTAGGGTTCCTTTTTTGGATCATCACATTGTTGAATTCGCTATGACGATACCTTCCGCTCTTAAATGGAATGGTAATAATAAAAAGTATATTTTGCAAAAAGCAATGAGAGGCATGCTTCCTGATGAAATAACAAATAGAGTCAAACTACCCTTTGGCATGCCCTTATTTAGGTATTTTAAAGAAGAATTTGTTGAAGTTGCTGACAGTATTCTGTCTAAATCACAAATCTTTAAGAAAGGACTTGTTAAATCCGAGAAAGTTATGGAATTAATACAGAAAATAAAAAGGGAAAAGGAGATCAGTGATAATTCTTTAAGGCAGGTATTGTTTTTTACAACTCTTGAATTGTCTAATGAGCTGTTTATAGAAAGAGAGAGAATTAAACAAAGTGATTTAGATATCTCTAAATTTCTTTAATATCTCCTTCTGTTATAGTATATATTTCTGTTATAGTATATATCCTTCATTAAATTGTTCTTTTAAAACTTCTTTTATTAATGGGATATCATATTCATGTCCTAGATTTTTTGGTGAGTAAAACGTTGCGTTTGACTCCGCGTCCATCATCTTATATACTTCTTTGACTTGTCTAAACTGTTCTTCTGCTTCTGTGGGGCTAAATGTATCATATTCCCCGTTGATAACCACGACTTTCTCTGGGGCCCTCGCGATTAAGTAATCTCTCATATCAAAGTAATTTAGGATGTCAGGAATTCTACCACACCTACAATGATTCTCAAATACAAAATTATGACTGAAACTGCCAAAAAACCCGCATATTATTGCATAGGGTATTGTCTTATCGATAGAAGATGCAAACAAACACACCCCCCCACCAGTAGAAAGACCTATCATTCCTATGGATTCACGTTTTACATCATATTTTTTTGATATATGCTCCCGGAATATTAATGCATCTGATGTTAGAAATCCATACCACGAAAGAGAATACATTGAAGCAATTTCGTTAAAATCGTTATGATCCATTTGTGTATTAAATCCCCGTAATCCCATTGCAAATACGGTATATCCCTCCTTAGCAAGTTCAACAGCTATTCCCTTTTGATAGGAATGTCTATCAATCAAGTCATCTAGTGGATTACTTTTTGATGGATGACCGGGCACTACAATAACAACTTTACCTATTGGTTGATCTTTTTTTTTGACTATTAATCCAGGCAAATCTCCTCCAATTACAGAGAATTTAATGTTGGAAATTTCCAATCCTTCAGAATAATGCGTATCATCAATTGTAATATTCCCTAACATCTCCGAGTTTAAAAATTCTTGATGTAACTCTGTGGGGTAGCCAAACGAGATATATTTATATCTTTCAAAATCATTTTTAAAGGTTTCATAGTCGCCGTTATATGAAAAGGCAGGTTTTTTTTCAATTAGCTTTAAAAGAACATCATCTACACTTTGTGATGGAGGGGTTCTGATTTCATGTTTGATTGCGCTAGGAATAAAAGAAGAAAAATCAGAAGATATTTCATATCTGTATTGTGAATAAGCCCCTCCTAAAAAGGAGGATACTAAAAGAGCAATTACCAGTATTCCAGAAAATATCGCTTTTTTCTTTTTCATTTAATCTTATGTTTATATTTTCTGAATACCTCTATAAATATGTTGGGATTTACTATCATGAACTTTTTCCGACCATTAAAAGCGCTAATATTCTTAGTTTTAAAAATATTTTCATCTAAATCCCATTTATTAAGGTCTCTGAACCATTTATCAAAAGGAAGTGGGGAAGCGTATTTTGGGCGATATACTACATTATGTGGGATATATCTCTCTGCTAGTTTCTTTAAAATATATTTAGGTATATCCATTTTTTCACTTATATCTCTAAAATATATCTCTTTAGCAGCTTTTTTATGTTTTTCTGATTTCCAATTTACTTTAAAATCAAAAGGTAAGGAATTAACAAAATTAACCAGTTCAATATCCGTGTATGGGAAACCCATATCTATATCATTAAATCGCATAGCGTTTGCACCTCTGATTATTAGGCCTGGAGTATGTACTTTCTGTATAAAATAAAAAACTTTATCTCTAATGTCTTCGGGCATCTCCCTTTCATCTAAAAATGAGTTCAATAATTGAAAATCATTTACTAAATATTTATCTCTTATAATTTTGCTTCTATCTTCTAAGCTAAAATATCTATAATTATCTAAAAAGAATTTAAAAAAAGGCTTATCATTTTTATAGTTTATGTACATCCTAAGATTTTGTCCATAACCTCCAAAAATGTCGTCAGCACCCTCTCCACAGACAGCTATATCACATCCGTCACTTTTCGCCATTTTATATATATATTGGCTAATGCGATCTTATTTGGATGTAATGGCTCACACTTTTGCTCTATAAGGGGTTTCAACAGTGAATTTTCACCAATAAAGTCCTCCTTGTACAATACTTTTTCTTTATGTATGGAATTATTTTTTTTTGCTACCAATCTGGAATATTCAAATTCGTCCTCACCATAAAAACCAGTGCTATATGTGTAAATCTTTTTATCGGGATATAATTTTCTACATATTGCTAATATCAAAGAACTATCAATATCCCCGCTTAAAGGAATAGCTATTTTCTTATCCGAGGTTATACCTTCAATACTTTTTATTAATAACTCTTCAACCCTTTTAAGAGCTCTATCGAAAGCAATATCGTCATTTTCAAGCTTTGGATACCAGTAATATTGAATTTTACCGTCTTTTAACTCTGCACAGCAAGGTATTTTCTTATAATCCTCAAACATAGTTAAATTTCCAATTGGGTATCTGAAAGTTAAATAACTTGTTATTCCGTGAGGATCAAAATTACTAAAACCAAATTTTTTTTATTCTTCCTGCTAAATTTTTAAGATAAGACATATCCTCATTCTCAATATAATATTTTATACTTTCCCCAAATTCGTTAGTTATCATGTGCAATTACTCCAATAATACTGTAGTTTCAAACCATATAAGAATTTTCGATTGCTGTGTTGGGATAGTGAAATTAAGAAAAGATCTAACATATCAATCTACTTGCCATTTATGTCATTTTTCACCTATCCCTACTGAAACTAAACTCTTCTATTATTCCCTTCACCTCCCTACCTATTACTTCAGGACGGCATTTCTCAGTAAATACTTTATATCCTCTTTCTGCAATTCTCTTTCTTAACTTTTCTCTCTCTTTCAGCTCCACTATTGAATCTGCTAAGGCATCAGCATTCGCCATCTCTACCAGTAAAGCACTCTCCTTATCTGTGAATAATTCCCTATTTGCAGGATTATTCCCCACTATAACCGCCCTCTTCATTGCTATTGCTTCAAATGCTTTTCCTGCTATTACTCTTTTTGCCTTGTCAATATCGGAAAAATGCCCTCCCAAACAAACATCCGCTTTTGCAATCTGCTCTGGCAATTTTTGGTGTGGAATCCAACCCAATAGTTCAACGTTGCTGATGCCTAATTTTTCTATAAGTTTCTCTATTTCATCATACATTATCCCGCATCCCGCTATCTTAAATACTATATCGCTACAAGGTTCTAACAGTTTGGCTGCTTTAATAACATACTCTAGTCCAGAGAGAGGTAAAAAATTACCATGCCAGAATACTATAAATTTATCATCATCTCTTTCCACACTCATAGGATAAAAAATCGAATCATCCGCGCCTATAAAAACCCTCTGGAATTTTCTCCTTACCAACCCAAATGTTTTCACAAAATAATCTATGTGCGCATTTGTATCTAACAGAACTTTATCTGCGATTTCGCAGGAATGCTTATCTAGTCTATAAAAATATTTCCCCATTAACGACTCTGGTCTGAACTTTTTTCTATCAAAACACATTGTGTCGTATGCAGACAAAAACGCATCAAAGATTATGGGTTTAGTCTTCGGAGTCAGTTTTCTTATTATAGATACCAAAGGCTGACTAAAAAAACCAATAAAAATTGCATCATAATCCGTTTTATTTCTCAAGAGAAACTTCCCCACCGCTTTCGGATACCTCCCTATATAAGATTTTGATGTATCGGTGCATTCAATCACGTCAACGCCATTTGCTCTCAAACCGTTCAATATCACTGCATTTCTCACGTAGCCCGGTTCACGACCAGAAATAAAAATGATTCTCGCCTTCGGAACTTTATTTCCTTCCATATTGGTCCCTCTCTATCGTTTGAAACCTCCCGAATTGTTTTAATTTCTCTTTCCCCTCAAGATTTCCAATAAAGTCACATATTAATTTCAATCCATCCTGTGGTGGCATCTTTGTCTTCTCTCTTATCCTTCTTTGGCATTTTAGGCCACTTTTATTTTTCTTCATCTCCTTACTGTGCCTACTATCTTTATTATACTTCATTTTTTCAGTCTATACATCATTTCCTCTAAAAAAATACGCTGTGTTTTCAGCATATCTGCAAGCAGTCCGAATGTTATTACCAACAGGCCTGTGACAACTAACATGGTGGTTAAAATTGCTGACGGCAAGTGTGCCACCTGGCCAAAATTTAAAAAGTCCATTACAACTCTTACACCGAATATGAATCCGATTAAAATTATAGTGCCACCTATTGCAGTGAAGACTTCAAGAGGGCGATAATCTCGATAACTTTTAATTATATTAAGCCCCGCGTATTTCGCATAACTGAAAATATTTGTAATCAGTCTCGACTCTCCGTCTCTCTCTCTGAATTCAACAGGTATTTGCTCTATTTTTAAATTTTTATTAGCTGCTTGTATAAGCGTTTCTTGAACATACGTGTAATCTCCTCTCAAGTTCATTCGTAAAGCAGCATCTCGAGAGAATGCTCTGAAACCTGTCTGTGCATCTCTTATGGGTAGCCCGGTGATTCTTCTGACCAACCATGTGGCGATTTTATTACCCCATTTTTTGCTCAGCGGCATATGCTTTAATTTATCTATTTGCCTGTCCCCCAAAACTATATCCGCTCTTTCGTTAATCACCGGCTCTATTAATTTTGGAATCTCTTTTGGATCGTACTGAAAATCTGCATCTATATTCACGATTATGTCTGCATCCATTTCTAATGCTTTTTCTAGTCCATCCCTAAAGGTAACGCCTAAACCAAGGTTTGTTTTATGAGAGAAGACCTTGGCACCAGCATTTTCAGCTATATTTACAGACCCATCAGTAGACCCATCGTTTATTACTAAAATTTCTGTTTTTTCTAAACCCTCCATTTCACGTGGAATTTCCTTTATGACCTCCCCTATCGATTTTTCTTCGTTATATGCAGGTATCATGACCACTAATTTATCCTTTTTTGATGATGTTACCTCTACCATTTTTCTTATACCCCCAACTCATCGCTTAATTTATTTTTAGCCTCCATACACCCATAAATTTTATCTGCAACTTTTTCCCAGGTATACTTCCCTATCACGGCATTCCTGCCATTATCACCAAACTTTTTCCTCGAAACTTCATCCTCCATCAGCATTCTTATCTTCTCAGCAAAATCCTCAGCATCCCCGGGCTTTGCCAACAAACCGCATCTGTTTTCATTTATGATGTCTCTTATTATCTCTAAATCACTCGCTACAACAGGCTTTCTACAGGCCATATACTCAAAAATCTTTATTGGCGAGAAATAAAAGCCATATCTCTCCATATATCTAAATCCTTTTGGATTGTATGGGGCAACCGCAACATCTGCAGCAGAAACATATTTTGGCACATCTTCATACTCAACAAATCCTGTGAATATGAACCTAGAGGAAATGCTTTCTTCCTTTGATTCTCCTTCAAGAATATCCAATCCTTTGCCAACCATAAGAAACCTTACGTCTTCATCGAGTTTATTAGCAATCTCAATAAGATCTTCTGCACCATGCCATGCACTCATCGCTCCTACGTAAACAACCACTTTTTTGTCTTTTAAGTTGTATTTACTCCTGATATCCTCTTCATAAGCGGGTTTAAAAATATTTGGGTCTACACCGGCACTTATAATTTTTACCTTGTAATGAAAACTCGGATTAATTATGTTTTTAGTATAAGCAAAAATCTTCTTCGTTAGTTTCATCGATAAGTTGTTGTAATCCGGGTCCAAAAGCTCTATGATGGTTGGAATTCCAAGCAAAAATCCTGAAAATACCCCTACTCCTTTTGATGAACTTCTGTCAAGAACAAAATCTATTTTGTGTTTTTTTAGCAAATAAAGCGCGAGGATAATTAAGACAAAACGGTAAATGAAGAAATACGTTTTTTGAACAAAACTGAGCAAAAAAGTACTTTCCTCCTCTTTCATCGATATTTTGCCTCGAATGGGAAAGATTAATCCTCGGTAAACACGTCTCGTAAAAATGTTCTCACCTATTTTTTGGTATTTCTTCTGTTTCTTTGTCATCCTCCTAGATAGGATGATCACTTTATTGCCCCTCTTTACCAATCCCTCTGCTATTTTCAAAACATGTGTAGAGCCACCTATGAACTCTCCTGTGTGTGGAATGGGGATGTCAGGAGCAACGTACAGGATGTTCATAATAAATCCTCAATAATCTTTTCATATCTCTTTCCAATCGTCATCCAATCAAAATTATCAACAACCCATTCTCTGGCTTTTTTCCCCATCTCCGCTTTTTTATCTTCATCCATTAAAATCGTTATTCTATCTGCAATCTCCTTCGCATTTCTCGGTTCGACCAAATATCCTGTTTCGCCATCTTTTATCGTATCCAGCATACCGCCAACTTTGGTCCCTATGACGGGTTTTTCACATGCCATTGCCTCTAGGACCACAATCCCGTAAGGCTCTATTGTGCTTGGTTGGACGTAAACATCACACTCTGAGTATAAAAAAGGCATTTCATGGTTCGGAATGGGCTTTTTGAGAAATTCAACTTCTGTTTCTAAATCTAATCTTTTCACAAGATTTTTCAAATTATCTTCTTCCACACCCCCACCCAAAATGTATAATTTTGCCTTTGACTTATCTCGTAAGAGTTGCATCGCCTTTATTAAATAATCTAATCCTTTATATCTGTGCAATCTGGCAACCGTTAGAATCTTCATCTTTGATGATTTGAGATGCTCGCCTTTTCCTCTCATTGGTCTGAACAATGTCGTGTCCACGCCAACATGTATCACCTTTATCTCTCTTTTTACTCCCAACTCTTTTATCATGAATTCCTTGGCTGCATTGCAGTGTGCAGTTATTGCATCAACACCATTTCTCAAGATTTTGTTGAGCGTTTTGTCAAGAATTTTCAATGAAATTTTCTTCGTAACATCTGCGGGATAATATGTTCTCTCCGTAGACAATATGGTGGGCGTTCGCTTTAACCTTGCTGCAAAGTAGGCGAGGTGACATATGAAGGGGTAGTCCTCTTGCAGGAGCAGCACATCATAATCATTTTTTAGAATATGGGCAAAAACGGAAGGAACGATGGGGTTCTCCCCTAACTTCAAGGGCGTTGGGAGATATTTTACCTTAAAATCATGGGAAAAGTTTGATTCCTCCTCCTTAATCATCCCCTCCCTGGGAGCCCTTGCAGTGGAAGTTACAATCGTTACTTCATGTCCTAGATTTGTTAGACTATGCGCAAGCCCATATTCGTTGCCTCTAACAAAAGGCGTGAAGAATGGTACTACAATGCAGATTTTCATCTTATTTCCTCGTACACATCAATCAAACGCTCTGTGACCCTGTCCCAATCCATCAATTCTCCGCCATATTTGACTTGCTTGATAGAGGCCACTCTTTTTATCGTTTGGGTAAGGTCGTTAGCATTCGGATGTGACTTAACCTTAAAGCACATTTTGTTATCTAAGAATTCGCCTAATGAATCGATATCTGAGACGATACAGGGTGTTCCGCTTGCAAGAGCCTCTGCCACTGTTATGCCATACGCTTCGTGCTCAGATAGCATGACGAAGACGTCTGCTGATTTGTAACGTTTAAGTAATTCGGATCTCGGAAGCTCTCTTATCCAGTCAATCTTCTTACTTACGCCTAGATCACTTGCCAATTTTTTTAATTTTTGCTCATAGGGACCTTTCCCCACGATCTCTAATCGATATTCCAGCAATGGCAACGCTTGAATGACGTACTGCACACCTTTGTATTTCTCGAGGCGCCCCACAAACAAGATCGTTTTATGCTTTCTTTCGAGTGGTTTAACGTCCTTAAACTCATCTAAGTTTATGCCGTTGGGAATGTGCGTCAATTTTGATGAAGGAATTTTGAAATTCTCTTTTATTAGATTCAGCTCAAACTTTGATACGCATACTATTTTGTCTGCTCTTTTAAACATCATCTTTCCAATCGGACGATAGGGTTTGTGGAGCTGATTTCGGATGAATGAATGCCCTGCTCCATGATAATGGGGTGTGAAAACCAGTTTTCGGTCCTTTTTGGCCAGGGAGCAGAATAACGCTGGAAATGCATGGTAATTGTGCGCATGAATTATGTCATATTCTTGATTTAGGATATAACCATAAATCTGGGGTGCCAGGAAAAAGGCATCATTGGGCGCTATTGACCTAAATCTGGTGACTTTGACGCCATTTATCTCCTCTTTTTTTTGTAGCTTATCGGACGTGCATATTACTTCTACGTTCCATCCCTTTTTTGCTATGCGCTCACTTATCTCCCTTACATGCGTCTCCACGCCGCCTATATCCGGATGATATCTGGGGCAAACTTGGGCTATTTTCATGATGTTCACTTGGAAGATCGGTGTTTACCCTCTAGATATTTTGACAAAATGCCAAAAATAAGATTGGCTTTTTCTATCGCACTTTTTGCGTCGCTTTCATCGTACTCTTTACTTGGAATCCAGATCGGCAAATCCGTTCTTCCAAACAAAGGGTATCGCACCCTTTTGAATTGAGACTCAAGTTTTGGCGTATCCTTCATGATTTTTTCTATCGTTTCACGGGAAAGTTCGTTTTGATACACCTTTAGAAAATCCGTTAAAACTTCGTGCTCTGAGATGAACTTTCCCTTTAGTACTAAGGCTGCTTTAAATGCCTTTTCAACGCATTGTTGAGAATGATAAACTGCCTTACTAAATTTTCCATGTGAATAGGCGATTTCTGCCATCTCTATATCATCTTTCGCTTCGATCAAAAAAGCTTTAGAAATCTTTTCATACCTCAATCAAGTCACCAACTGGTATCTCGTAACTGTTGTCTCCTATTTTTTTCACATGCATTTCTTTGACTTTCTCCTTAAACTTCTTCATCTTATCCCCAAAAAAGCCCTTTTTATCATACAAAATGACGTATGCCTCGCTTATTCCTAAAACTAATGGATCAAACCACTTCATAGAGTCTACTAGGTCCTTTTTATCGATTAGAGTTATGTCCATCTTCTTTTCAAAGACAAATGGCGTTTTTAAGTCAGTAGCTATCTCATCTCTTTTTCTCCAATCATATGATAGGTTTTCGGCAATAATGAGCAGATCGACGTCACTATACTCATGCTCGACACCAGTAGCATACGAACCAAATAATACCACGGAAATTAAATCCACTCCAAATTTTTCCTTACATTTGTCAAGGAGTTTTTTAAGTATGGACGCTATGTCTTGCTTCATGGTTATTTAGTTGCATTTAGTGAGTTATAAAGATTATCAGGGAAAACCTGTGCCATTTTCAATTGACTAACCTCATCCATTATCCCAGAACTATTTATAAATCCTTACTGACCTATTACTTGTTACGATGAGGACCATATGCATAGTTGGGCCATCAAAAAAATTTTTAAGCGGTCTTAGTTATTACACGATCCGCTTGGCTAATGCATTGGCAATGTCAAATGATGTGTCAGTTGTATGTTTGAGAAAATTGTTGCCTCAATTTTTGTTTCCAGGAAAAGAACACGTTGGAAAAAAGCTATCAGATCTTGAATTCTCGTCTAAAATCTCAGTTTATGATGGCATGGACTACAATTCGCCATTGAGTTGGATCAGGGCGTTTAACTTCATCAAAAAGAAAAATCCTGATGTGATCATATTACAATGGTGGACCTCTTCTGTGGTACACATGCACCTTTTTTTAAAGATTTTCAATGCGCTTTTTATTAAATCAAAGCTCATAATCGAGTTTCATGAGGTTGTAGATCCATTGGAGGAGTCTATTTTGCCGATTAGGTTGTATTCACGCATATTTTGTCGTTTGTTAGCGCATAAAGTCGATGCCTATGTGGTACACTCCAGTTTTGACAAGGAGCAGATCGCATCTAAATATCGCCTCGATGAAGGGGAAATGTATATCATTCCCCACGGCCTTTATAATCATTATAAACCAATTGATAAAGAAAAAGCAAAATCTGCACTGAAGATCAAGGAGAAATTCGTCATTTTGCATTTTGGATTGATCAGGAAATATAAGGGCATTCCCTACCTCATCGATGCATTCGAACGAATGCCAGAGGACGTAGCTGAGCAATCTAGATTGCTTATCATTGGAGAACTATGGGAGGGCGGAGAAGAGGTAGTTCAGAGGGTTGAAACTTCAAAACTCAGGGATAAGATAATACTGATACCGAAATACGTCTCTGATGACGATATACCTCTATATTTTTCAGCCGCTGATGTTATCGTTTTTCCCTACCTAAGGGCATCACAGAGTGGCGCAGCTCATATAGCCATGTGCTTTAAAAAACCTATCATAACTTCGGCGGTTGGAGGATTGAATGAATCTATGTCAAAATATGGGGGGGCATCTTTCGTTCCGCCAGGTGATGCAAATGCGATTGCCAAAGCCCTCATAGGCTGCTATGAGCGACCCAAAGAAATCAAATGTGATCTAGCAGAGTTTAGTTGGGATACCACCACATCCAAATACTTTGATGTAATTGATAGGATCAGAAACAAATAACATATTCAAAAGATTTATGTGAGTGTGATGCTGTGTTTAATGCTTAATGTAAAGGAGAAGATGATTGGTGGGCAAAAAAACAAGCAAGAAAATAAAAAAGAAGTCTGGGCAAAAACCCAAAGCAGAGAAGAAAGAGGCACAAAAGATATCGAAAAGAGAAGCAGAGGTCACGCAGCTTCTCTCATCCCTAGAAAATTTGGAGAAGGAATATAAACAAGGCAAGATCTCCAAAGAGGCATATGAAAAACTTAAGGTGGAGTATGCGGATAATCTCAAGGAGCTTGAGCACGTCTCCTTTTTTGAGAATATCAAGCAGAAAATATCGATCTATAATGTGTTATTAATCGCCATAGTTGCACTCGCTTTCTATATCAGGGCTGTTTTGCCATACGATAACGTGTTTATCGGTGATACAGTTCGATTTGGTGGAAATGACCCCTGGTATCACATGCGTCTCGTAGAAAACACGATTCGTAACTTCCCACACAGGATTTTTTTCGATCCATATACGCATTTTCCATTCGGCGACGTTCTCCATTTTGGGCCACTGTATGATCAGATAATAGCGTTCATTGCATTACTCGTTGGGTTAGGGCATCCCAGTCTGCGTACCATAGAGATCATGGGAGCCTATTTCCCAGCAGTTCTGGGGGCATTGGTCGCTTTACCCGTCTATTTCATTGGAAAGATAGTATTCGATAAGCGAGTAGGGTTACTATCCGCACTTATCGTTGTAATCATGCCAGGGCAATTCTTATCCCGATCTCTCTTGGGATTCACAGATCACCATGTTGCCGAGACGCTTTTTAGCACTCTGACGATTATGTTTTTCATGATGGCGATCAGAAGGGCAGAGGGAACAAGGTTTGAGCATGTATTGGGGGAAGAAAAAGGCATCTTGAGGGGCCCACTGGCATATTCAATATTGGCTGGGCTTATGTTTGGATGCTATCTGCTCTGTTGGGCAGGGGCCTTGTTGATTGGATTCATAATTGCCGTATCTGTCATCATCCAGCACATCACCGACCATCTAAGGAATAAATCAACCGACCATCTTTGCATCGTGGGCGTGATCACCTTTTTAATACCGCTTATGATGGTTATACCAACTATTATGCAGGGTGCTGGTCAGTATTCGTCGCTACACATATTCTCGTTCATTATAGGTATCCTGGCGTTTTTATTGCTGAGCGGTACCTCAAAGTTAATGGACCACAAAGAAATCGCTCGGAGTTATTATCCTTTGATTTTAATCGGAATTGGTGCGATAGGAGCAGCAGGCATTCATCTGATTAATCCCTCTCTTCTTAGCTCGATATTTGGGTCGTTTAGCATATTCCAGCCGAGTGGGGGCCTACTAACAGTCGCAGAAGCTACATCGATCTTTTATAGGGGGGGACAGTTTTCCTTACAGTGGGTGTGGGAGAACTTTACGATGTGCTTTTATACTGCGCTCATCGCCCTTGTGATGGTAGTCTATAGAATGCTTAAAGAATGGATACCAGAGGACACGTTGCTAGTGGTATGGAGCACCGTCATGTTCTTTGCCATCGTTGGGCAGAACAGGTTCGCATATTACTTCGCTGTGAATGTCGCAATTCTCTCTGGATATTTTGGCATCAAGATGTTGGAATGGGGCGGACTAGGTGAATTACATAAGGACTTCAAGAGAAGGGTGAAAGACTCTAGCGATATCGGTTATTTCGTTTCCAGATATGTGAAACTGGTTCACGTATTTGTCGTTATACTGGTTGTTTTGCTTTTCATATATCCTAACGTCAACATAACGATGGGATCAGGCCCAGGTGCAGCAAGGTGGACCGGCGGGCCGAGTATGGATTGGCACTCTGCCTTGGACTGGATGAGATATAACACGCCTGATCCTGGTTTAGATTATTATGCGCTCTATGAAGCGCCTGCGCCGGGAGAAACATATCGATATCCGGACTCAGCCTATGGCGTGATGAGTTGGTGGGATTATGGTCACTGGATCACCAGAATAGCGCACAGAATCCCGAATGCGAATCCATTCCAATCAGGCATAGGTGGTCCTATAGGAAGTGACAATCCTGGAGCTTGCGTTTTTTTCATCTCAAAAACTGAAGCAGAAGCAAATGAAGTTGCAGATGAACTCGGTGTGAAATATGTAGTAAGTGACTTCATGATGGCTGACGTATGGAATGCATTTTATAACAAGTTTGGGGCTATGACCGTGTGGGCTGGTGATACTGAGGGATATTATGTGCAGGTTAACAATACTGGGGGCGGGACTGGATTTACCCCCAGCCCCAAGTATTTCAGCACAATGGAAGCCAGATTGCACATATTTGATGGCAGAGGAGTGCAACTTAGTGAAGACATCTATCTGGAGCCTTTACTTCATTATAGGCTTGTCCACGAGTCTACCAGCACCATAATCAGTATAGGTGGGCAAGAAGTCAAATTTGTGAAGGTTTTTGAATATGTTCCCGGGGCGAAGATAGTTGGAAGTGCACCTGATGGTACTAATGCATTAATCAACGTTGAAATCAAGACAAATCAAGGTCGAACGTTCAATTATACCCAAACTACAACTTCTAATAATGGAACCTATGAGTTCATCGTTCCGTACTCTACAGAGGGTCCTGTGGCTGGTGGAACACAGTTTGACACGATGCCAGTGAGACCGTACACTATAATAATTGGAGATATGATAGGGGAAGTTAGGGTCACAGAGGGGCAAGTGATGACCGGAGAAATCATCTTATTGACTTAGTTTGATTTATTTTTTTATATCCTATTTATTATTCTAACATTCTCCGTGTTCATTTAGCCTTAACTTTTGTTTTTAAATGATTCTCCACTCTTGACAATATGTTATTCAAAATATCTCAAATAGCCCGCCTTTTTAACACAAAACTTCTTGGAAGCTTAAAACCCTCTTTGAATCAACAATTGTTAACGTATAACCTTTTGACATCTTGTTGATTGAATCGATAACGCGATGGGGGTTGGATATACAAATAAGCCAACTTGATATAAAAACACACAGCAAATCTTATATGAACCTGGTGGAAATGAGCAGTAAACTGAAATAATGGGAATCTAAGAAATTTTAGGTGAACTTCAAATGAGAGATAAAGTTTGTATACTGATCCCAACGCTCAACGAAGCCCCCACCATAGGGGATGTAGTTGAAGAGTTCAGTTCTATGGGATTTCCAAACATATTGGTGATGGATGGGCATAGCACTGATGGTACCGTCAAAATAGCGACGGAGAAGGGTGCTAAGGTTGTGACCCAGAAAGGAAGAGGCAAGGGTCAAGCTATTCAACAAGCGTTTGATCTGATTGAGGAGGACATCATCGTGATGATCGACGGTGATGGGACCTATCTCCCAGAAGAGGTGGATAGATTAATAGAGCCGATCGAGAAGGGGACTGCCGATCATGTTATTGGAAACAGATTTGCAGAGCAGAAGGATGGCGCCTTTACAAAACTGAATCTATTTGGCAACAGAATTTTGAACAAGTCTTTTGGTCTTGCATACGGTACTTGGATCACCGATATTTTGTCCGGATATAGGGCGTTTACCAAGAAAGCAGTCCAGGAATTAGAGCTTAACAGGACCGGCTTTGAGGTAGAGGCCGAGATCACCATAGAGAGCGTTAAAAAAGATTTGAGAATGGTGGAAGTGCCAATATCCTATCTATCCAGGCCTGAAAGATCTGTAACCAAACTTCATCCTCTTAAGGATGGCTTTAGGATTGGACTCACCCTATATAAGCTTACCAAAACTCACAACCCATTATTATATTTTGGCCTGCTTGGGGGAGTTTTCATGGTGTCGGGCACTTGTGTAGGAGTCTACGTCGTACTAGAGTGGCTCAAAGGAACAACTCGCATTCCAATGACCATACTTGCCACTTTGTTGATCGTTATGGGCGTTCAAATGTTAATCTTCGGTCTTCTAAGCGATCTCCTCTCGTTATTCCACAAAGAAGTGATGAGGGAGCTAAGAAAAAAGTAAGTCCTCAGTCATTCATTCCATTAGCATCTTATCTTTACTTTACACTTTGCACAAAAGCATAATGTAATGGGATATGCCCCCCATTCTGCAGGGCAAGTATATTACACATCATAATAACAATAATTAATCGGTTGGGGTGAAAAAAATTGAAACTAGTTCCAGATACAAGTGTCATCATAGATGGAAGGATTACCGCTAAAATAGAGAGAGGCGAGTTCGATGGAGCCCAAATTCTCATACCGGAGGCAGTGGTCACAGAACTTGAGGCACAGGCTAACAAAGGCAGAGATATTGGATTCAGTGGCTTGGAGGAACTCAAGAAATTAAACGAGATGGCAAAAGAAGGCAAGATCACATTGGAATACACAGGTGAAATTCCCACGCTTGAGCAGATCAGGCTTGCATCTAGGGGGGCGATCGATGCCATAATTAGGGCTGTAGCGGTTCAGCACAAAGCCATTTTCATCACTAGTGATATCGTACAGTCAGAGGTAGCTCGAGCAAAAGGGCTGGAAGTCATCTATCTGTATCCAGAGAAGGAGGAGTTTGGCCCCCTTTCTATCCAGAAATTCTTCACCGATGACACGATGTTCGTACTTTTGAAGTCTAGGGTTCGACCAATGGCAAAGAGGGGCACGGTCGGAAAGATGCGATTGGTTAAGATAAGAGATCAACCTTGTACAGAGAAGGAACTGCGCGAAATCTCACATGAAATCTTGGAAAGAGCCAAGAGTGATCCTGACGGCTTTATCGAGTTTGAAAAGAAAGGAGTCACCATCGTCCAGCTTGGATCTATGAGAATCGCGATAGCTAGCCCGCCTTTCTCGGACGGCATGGAAATAACGGCAGTACGCCCTATTGCGAAAGTCACGCTAGATAACTATCGATTTTGTGATGAATTAAAAGCAAGGTTGGTTGAGAGGCAAAGAGGGATCGTCGTTGCTGGACCGCCTGGTGCTGGAAAGTCTACTTTTGCGGCCTGTGTGGCAGAATTTCTGCAAAAGAGTGGATATGTGGTGAAGACCATGGAATCCCCCAGAGATCTTCAGGTACCAGATGAGATTACGCAGTACGCTCCTCTGGAAAACGACATGGCTGCTACTGCAGATATACTTCTTCTGGTCAGACCGGATTATACAATCTATGACGAATTGCGAAAGACATCCGACTTTCGTGTATTTGCAGACATGCGATTAGCAGGTGTGGGAATGGTGGGGGTGGTTCACTCCAACAGGGCCATAGATGCGGTGCAACGATTGATAGGAAGGGTTGAGCTGGGCATCATCCCGCAGATCGTTGACACGGTTATATTCATCGATATGGGTGAAATCGCAAAGGTATATGACGTGATGTTCAAAGTGAAAGTGCCTAATGGAATGGTCGAGGAGGATTTGGCTAGGCCAGTCATAGATGTGGTGGACTTTGAGTCGGGACGTACGGAATACGAGATATATTCATATGGGGACCAAGTTGTGGTCATGCCTGTTGACAATCTAAGCAAACCAGCGTGGTCTCTGGCGGAAAAGGAAATCCATAAGGTAATTAGCAAGTATGCACGTGGTCAAGTAGATGTTTTGATGATCTCAGACGGAAAAGCTATCGTCTATCTTGATGAGCAAGATATCCCTAGGATCTTAGGCAAAGGTGGTAAGAATATAGATCGAATAGAAGGCATTCTTGGAATCAGCATAGATGTTTGCGAAAGGGAAGATTAAAATAGGTGGCCAAGTCTCCTACAGAGCGCGATGAATGGAACTGTTGGTTGAGAATGGTGGCTTGTGTCCAATCCTCCTTATCGGGTCAGGTCTGTCGGCTTGCCCTTGACAGGATGCAAGCCCCTTGAAGCCACCTCTTGAAAGCTTCAAAAAATTATAAGGAATATCCCACTTTTGATAATCCCTTTATCATAATGCTGGACGAGAGTTATAACCCCCTGATACTTCTTCCATTCGTCTTAAATCCACTTGATGGAATCTTTAAATATTGGTACACCTTTGCGCAAAAAGTCGATCTTGCACATAAAGTCTCAATTCTGTAAATAAATTGCCGAAAATGGTTGTGCGAAGAACTTAACAATACCCCTAAATATATCCCATGTACAGACCTTCTTTCTGTAGCAATTTATTGAGACTCGAGGTCAGGTCTGACTCTAGCTTTCTCTGCTTGCTCGAAATGATCCCTCTTAGCCTATCAGTAGACTCCGGAGAATAGTTCCCGATTCCCATGGCGATTATTGCGAAATCCTTTTTTTGAGGATATATCTCTGCAAACGGAAGAGGATCACCGGTATCCATGATTCTTTTGATCTTTTTGCTCACATCTTCTGTCACAATCGTACCCACTCCCACAGGCTGATATGGGTTCTTAAGTTCTGTTTTCATCTGCCATAAAAACGTAGGGCTTGAGATATAGGTGTTATAATGTCCTCGCTGGTCTTTTCCTCTCAATACTCTCCATCCTTTTGGCTCCTCGTCATAGTGCTCTTTTATCTCCCTAATTATCTCTTCAACTGGCTTTATGGTCATTTCATAGCCCTTTCATACTTCTTCATTTTCATTTCAGTTGCAAAAAAAGTTCCACTTATGTGGCACAAAAGGCTTGCTTTTTCTACATCGATCACTTCGCTCCAGAATTCGTCTTTGACATCCGCTTCCAGAACACTGCCAACGATCCACATGTGGTCTCCTATCTCTTCAAAACTTTCCAGTTTGCACTCTATCCACGCTATTGCCTCTTTAATTCTTGGCGGACTTACCTTTTTTGATCTTTCTTCAGTTAATCCAGCCTTTTCAATTTCGCTGACCTCGTAGGGAAACATTTGCTCAAGAAGGTGCATGAGTGGGCCAAGATCCTTTCCAACTATGTTTACCACGAACTCCTCGTTTTCTTTGATATTCCTCCATGTATGGTGCTCTGGTGAGCAGGAAAAACCATACAATGGGGGGTTGAAGCTCAATGGGGTGCTAAAGCTGAAAGGTGCCGCATTTGAAATGCCTTTTTCAGAGATTGTAGATACGACGACCACGGGTCTAACTAATAGCTTATAGTAATCGGTCTTTTTTAGTTTCATTTATCGCTATTATGCCTCCTTATTTATGGGTGGATTACAATGCCTTTGGTAGTTTTATCTCAAATTGGCTGATCTTACCACTTTGTTCAGATCCCAATTTTAATGATTTCTATGCTACGAACACGCCCATATCCAATTTTTTTATACCGCTACGCACTCTTTTTGTGCTCTATTTTTTGTGTCATTCGTGTTTTGTTTATGCCTTTATATGGTCTGGTTGTTATTTTTAATCATTGGTGGTGGGGGAAAATGCCCTCTAGGATAGGGGAGGAATGATGTTTGTAAATTATGAACTGAGAGAAACTATTAATAGTTTTTCCTAGCTTTGCGTTTAAAGTCGACTAAAATTAGCACTTTAGGGGCAAGTTGCACCTTCTCAAGATTTGAAATTCGGAGGATATTTGAGTAATATTTGATGCTTGTTTTGGTAGGTAGACATGTTACATAATTTGTTAATTGCTGTATTTGTTAATCTCTGTAAGCCGCTCTATTACAAGTAATAGCTTCCCCTTAATTGCTTTTAGAATGCAGAGAGTCAAATTTAGTTTAGTACTGTGGTCAGTTGCTAAATCATTCAAACAGTATTTTCCTCATTTCGAGCGGTATTCTCCTCATGAGAATATTTATGGTCGTAACATTAATTAATTGCTTGAGAACTGTGTTTAAGAATCTTTGTATATCCCTATAGTGGTTAAAATAAATACATGGGTTGGGACATATGGATTTATTAGGGCATTATTTATAGATAGACCTAAGTTGAAAACATATTTTATTTATAACCAGATACATATTGACATGTTTACACAAATATGTGACTCATGCGGGACGTGTGGCCTAGCCAGGATAAGGCGACAGTCTCCTAAACTGTAGATCAGGGGTTCAAATCCCCTCACGTCCGTAAATCGTGTATATCTTTGTAGAGTCGTATGTTGGAATGAAACAAAAAGAGGAGGGCATGAACTATCTTGTCATTACTGGTAAATGGTAAAATATAAAATAAATAATGCAATATGCATAACTTTTATCTGAGAAAAAATAGGCTTATTTTTCCTTGTGATCTCTTTACTCATTGGCATTTGTAAAAATTGCCTCCCAGATGGAGGGTAAACTTTTATTTTTTTACATCATCAATTGGATTGATACATTGCGCATCAGTTTTAGTTTGATTGTGAACAACCATTTTTTGCAGAATGCATTGTAGGGGTTCGAAAGGAATTGTGAATTGAAATTTAATATATATGTTTGCTGTTCATAACACTTCTGGACGCAAAGCGATCTAAACTACTTTCCAAAAGCATCATTGATCTGTCTTAGTGCCTCTACCACCTTTTGCTGAACTTCGACATCCAAATCCCCTTTTGGAATTTTCCCTTCTCCAACATTGAGCAAGTACTCTATGTTCTCTGAGATCTGATGTATCATATCGACGATATCTTCCATGGAGACCAATCCGGAATAATAGGCATAAAAGAAGGTGGTTCCTGATTTCAGAACCTTTTTCTTAAAGGCTGCTCTTGCCATGGAAACCGCTTGGCGCGAATAGGGCTCTTTCATGAATGGCACCAGTTCTGGTAGATGTTCACCTATTCGTGTAATCTCTGATCTTCCGGAATGTTGAAAATCTGCGCATAGCCGAGCAATAGCCCATTCCCTTGCCGTTAGATGCGTGCGCTTCTTTAAGAAGCGAGTTACCTCATTATATTGCTCCTTATCGAATTTCTTGAACTTACAATATTTTTCATCCATGCTATTCCAACCATTGGTTTACAATATGTCCATCTTACTTAAGAAAGTTTTTAAGGCATGCTCATTCATATATCCTCATCCATGACAAAAGCGGAAATCGGCACCAATGTAAAGGATATAATGACAAGGGATGTCGTGACCGTCAAGGAAGATGACACTCTGCAGGATTTGCTGGGGTTGTTCAAGAAATACCACTATCACAGCTATCCGGTCGTCACATCCGAAGGAGAGTTGAAGGGAGTGGTCAACGAGGATATAGTCTTACAGTGTCTTTTGATAGGTAGCATACCTTCAGCGATGTTCGGTCGGTCGATCACTATGTTGCTGGGTGAAGATGCTAAAGGGATAATGGATCCTCACCCCATAACGATCTCTCCAAATGCGAGCCTAGAGGAGGCTGCTACTTTAATGATAAAAAATTCCATCAATAGGATGTGGGTTGTTGCTGACAAAAAACTCCTGGGTGTCCTTGCCAAGAGGGACATCATCAATGAGATTTATGGGAAAAGGTATTGAGAATGCATATACTTCTCCAGGTCATTTTGATCTTATTGTTGGCAAAGGCGTTTGGAGAATTCTTTGAGAGAGTTGGCTTTCCAAGCATCTTGGGTGAAATCTCTGCTGGCATCTTCCTTGGAATGATGTTCTCCCTCGATCCGGACAATGAGATCTTGAAGTTCTTAGCAGAACTTGGCGTAATTCTCCTCTTGTTTACGACAGGGTATAAAGAGGTAAATCTGCGTGAATTACAGGGCATGTTAAAGCAATCTTTCCCTCCGACGATATTTGGCGTTATAGTCCCGTTCCTCTTTGGTTTTCTTCTGGGTAATGTGTTCAATTTTACGTTTTTGGAATCCCTGTTCATAGGTGTTGCATTGTGCCCAACTTCCATAGGTGCCTCGGTTAGGGTCTTGATAGATCTTAAGCAACTGTCAACCAAAGTTGGATCAACCATTTTATCGGCAGCCATATTGGATGATGTCATAGCTATATTCACTTTGGCAGTGCTCATGCAAATAGCATTATACTCAAAGATATCGGTGGGTCAACTTTTGACCATGGGTGGTAAGTTAGTTACCTTCATACTCATAATGATCATCTTTGGGCTTCACATACTCCCAAAGCTCTTTGAATACATCCATAAGATGCATGTGGAGGAAGCGGTATTTACTGGCGTGATTGTGGTGGCATTGTTTTCTGCCTTTTTAGCAGATGAGTTAGGTCTAAATGCCGTTATAGGGGCTTTTCTTGGCGGTCTGTTGCTCTCCAACCTCCCGTTTGCCAAGATCAGAGATGTGCAAAACAAGGTCAACGGTGTTTCTTATGGTATATTTGTCCCAATTTTCTTCGTTTTAATCGGTTTGTCCGTCGATCTGAGCGCACTAATCACCGCAGGCTTATTCGCAGCAGTTCTCACAATCCTCGCATTATCAGGAAAAGTGATCGGTGGCTTCATAGGATCAAAGCTTGTTGGTTTTGATTCCCATGACAGCTTGATTTTTGGCGTTGGTATGATACCGAGAGCTGAAGTTGGAGTAGTCATCGTTAGCATAGGTAAAACTATGGGAATCATCGAGTCCGAGGTTTTTTCAGCAGTGATATTGATGGTGGCAATATCTGTTCTATTCACCCCCATCGCTTTGAAATATGTAATTGGACTTACTAGGCATCGCAGGTGACCAGATGAACATCACCATTGTCTCCTCCCTGAAAGATCCGGCTAGCGTAAATATCCGGAACAAGCTGTTAGAATCTGCAAGATGGAAACCAGTCGACAAAGGATATGAATATAAGGATTTCAGGCTTATCGAAATAGAGGCATCGCATCTTTATCAGGATGGAATTGACGGAAAAATGGAAGATGATGGCATCAAATCAGATTTGATCATTTTTGTCTCCAGACATGAGGGCAAGGATAAACGTTCTATGTTGACAGTACATTTCACAGGAAACATTTCTGATGCTAAATTCGGGGGAAAACCAAGAGAATTAGCTATAGCAGCCCCTCATGCTGCTAGAGCTCTGTTACTATCATTAAAATCCTACCAAGATGAGGTGACAATGGAGGCAACGCATCATGGACCCTCTTCTTTGCATACACCTTCGTTGTATGTCGAAATCGGAAGCACAAAAAATCAGTGGTGTCTTGAAGCTCCAGCAAGGACTATAGCAAATGCCATCTTGACATTAAAAGTTGCCTCCGGCAGAGTAGCAATCGGTCTTGGCGGCCCTCATTATGCCCGTAGGCTGACGAAATTGATCTTTAATTCTGACATCGCATTTGGGCATATATTTCCTGATCATGCTCTGTACCAGGTGGACGAATTCATGCTCCAACAAGCATTTGAGAAGTCCAGTGCAAATCTTGCATATTTCGATCCCAGAACAAGTGCTCAGCAACGTGATCGCTTGTGTAATCTCATACAAAAACTTGGATGTACGGTACTTCAAGAAGGCGATATCAGAGTGAATTCTCACAAAAACTTATAAATCCTTGTAAGCTATGAGTTATGGGAGGAAAATTAAAATGAAATCTATCATAGAGGAGGCGATTACAAGGTCTGAAGCTAAAACTCAAGTTAAGCGCAATCCTCAGACCAATGAGGACCTTGAGAAAGTTTTGAGTGGGCTTAAGACCAATATCGTTGTCATCGGGTGCGGTGGTGCTGGATCGAATACAATCCAACGAATGGTCGATGAGGGAATCGAGGGATCAGAATTAATTGCATTGAACACAGATGCCCAACATTTACTTAACATCGTTGCTGATAAAAAACTCTTGATAGGGCGCAAGAGGAACAGAGGACTTGGCGCCGGTAGCATTCCACAAATAGGTGAGGAAGCTGCGAGGGAAAGCGAAGACGAGATTCGAGCATGTTTAGACGGTGCAGACGTCGTATTCGTCACATGCGGTCTTGGTGGCGGTACTGGTACTGGCGCATCACCCGTCGTAGCTCAAGCGGCTAAGGACTCCGATGCACTAACGATTGTGATTGTTACACTTCCATTTACGGTGGAGGGTGTGGTTAGGAGTACAAACGCTGAAGCAGGCTTGGATCGTTTGAGGGATGTTGCCGATACCGTGATAGTTGTGCCAAACGATAAATTACTGGAGGTAGTGCCAAGATTGCCCTTACAAGCCGCATTTAAAGTAGCTGATGAGGTGCTTATGCGGGCAGTCAAGGGGATCACTGAACTGATCACTAAACCTGGCATAGTTAACCTTGACTTTGCAGACATTCGAACGGTTATGGAGAACGGTGGTGTGGCGATGATCGGCTTAGGAGAAGCAGATGGTGAAGATAGGGCTACAGAGTCTGTAAAGAAAGCGTTGAAATCTCCGCTATTGGATATCGATGTCTCTGGTGCAACTGCGGCGTTGGTAAACGTAACCGGTGGACCTGATATGACCGTTGCAGAGGCAGAGGGTGCGTTAGAAGAGGTTTATCGACGCGTTGATCCAAATGCAAGATTGATTTGGGGGGCACAAGTCGACCCAGAGCTGGAGCGTACTGTTAGGACCATGCTTATCATCACTGGAGTAAAATCTCCTCAAATCTATGGCAAACCAGAGAAAACAGTAGGGACTACACATAAGTTCGGTATCGACTTCTTAGGGTGAATAAATATTGGATAAGTCAAATAAACTCAGTGAGTACGCGCGAATTCTCAAGTTAACGAGAAGACCGAGTAGAGAAGAGTTTGCTATGATTGCAAAAATTGCTGGTGCAGGCATCTTACTAATCGGTTTAATAAGTTTTTTGATTTATCTTGTCATGACTAGCATGCCGCAGTTCATCATCGGTAAATAGGGGGATATCTATTGTCAAATGAAATACCTATCTATGTGTTAAAAACTACTGCAAATCAAGAAAGACCAGTTGCGAACCTGATCGAGCAAGCTGTCAAAAAAGAAGGCTATGATATCAGGGCTATTTTAGTTCCAGATGAGCTGAAAGGCTATGTATTGGTTGAATCATCAGCTCCTGAGATAGTAGATCAGGTGATTAAAGGCATTCCCCACGCTAAGGGAATGGTTAAGGGCAGCACCACACTGGCAGAAGTAGAACATTTCTTGACGCCTAAGCCAACTGTTACTGGTATCTCCGAGGGTAGCATCGTCGAGTTGATCGCAGGGCCTTTTAAAGGTGAAAAAGCCCGGGTTAAGCGAGTGGACGAGGCCAGAGAAGAGATCACCCTTGAGTTGTTCGAAGCGATGGTTCCTATTCCAGTTACTGTAAGGGGAGACCATGTACGAGTTTTAAGCAAGGAAGAGGAGGAATGAAATGGTAGAAGTCATAGAAGTCCTAGTTCCAGGAGGAAATGCTAATCCAGGCCCTCCGCTAGGACCGTCATTAGGTCCGCTTGGGATAAACATCAAACAAGTGGTAGACGAGATCAACGAAAAAACGAAGGAATTTAATGGAATGCAGGTTCCCGTTAAGTTAACCGTAGATGCTAAAAAGAACGTGTCCATAGAGGTGGGAACACCGCCCACGTCGACTTTAATCATGCAAGAACTTGCCATCCAGAAAGGGTCTGGCGCGCCGGGAACAGATTTCGTGGGGGACCTCTCTTTGGAGAAGGTTATGCGCATTGCTAAAATGAAACAAGATTCTATGCTTTCGCTTACCTTGAAAAATACCGTTAAGGAAGCACTCGGAACATGTCTATCAATGGGAGTCACTGTGGGGGGTCAAAAAGCCAAAGAAGTAATCCGAGATATTGACAAAGGAAAGTATGATAATCTTCTTGTAGGTTAAGGGCTTTATGATTGCTCTTCTTTTACCGTATTTTTCCTTTTCTCTCTATTTTGTAATCTTGTGATCCTATCACCTCCAGAAGAATTTTGAATCCCTTACCATCCCCTCCTCGATCTTCAATCTACAAAAACCATCTTTTGAGAGATTACTGGGGCTATTCACCGATAGATTAAAGTATAGGTTGGGATAACTTTGAAACCCAACACCGTAGTAGACCGATCGGTCGCATACACTACGGAGGGATGAAATGGCACAGAGGGATATATTAAAGGCTGTTCAAAAAGCCCTAGAGAGACCAGTAAAAAGAAATTTTACCGAGAGCATTGATCTGGCAATTAACTTGCGAAACATAGATATGAGCCAGCCTCAAAACAGGATTGAGGAGGAGATCATTCTGCCAAATGGTCTGGGCAGGCCAGTGAAGATTGCGGTTTTTGCATCTGGTGAACTTGCAGTGAATGCAAAAAAAGCAGGTGCAGATTTAATAATCTCACCAGAACAAATCACTGTGCTCGGAGAGAACAAAACGCAGGCCAAGACCCTTGCCAATGAGCATGACTTCTTTATTGCAGAAGCGTCTTTGATGCCCTCCATTGGTAAAAGCTTGGGTCCGGTGCTTGGCCCTAGGGGGAATATGCCAAGTCCAATCCCGCCGGGGTCTGATGTCGCTAAACCCATAGAACGGTTACGAAAGACCGTCAAGATAAGGTCCAAGGATAAAGTGACATTCCATACGATCGTTGGGTGCGAGAGCATGGCTCCTGAGGAGATTGCAGCGAACATCGAAACGGTCATTAAAAGACTTGAGGCAAAGGTAGAAAAACAAAAAATTCGTTCGATATATGTGAAAACTACGATGGGACCTTCTGTAAGGGTGCTTTGAATGAAAGAATGGAAGAAAGAAGAAATCGAGGGCATCAAGCAAAACATACAGGCCCACTCCATGGTAGGACTGGTTGGCATGAGGGGCATGCCAGCCAAACAATTGCAATCCATGAGGAGGGATTTACGTGGAACAGCAATCCTGAAAATGTCAAGAAATACGCTCATCAAACGCGCGCTGGAAGAGTCTGATAAAAAAATCCGTCCCATGGGTAATTTCATTGAAGATCAGACGGCACTCATTTTCTCTGAGATAGATCCCTTCAAATTATATAGGCTGATTGAGAAGAGTAAGTTACCATCGCCGGCAAAGCCCGGGGATCTCCCACCAAAAGACATCCTAGTTGAGAAGGGTCCCACTTCCTTTAAACCAGGTCCTATCGTGGGTGAGCTGCAAAACGCCGGCATATCCGCTGCTATTGAGGGCGGTAAAGTGGTAATTAGGGAGACAAAAATTGTAGCTAAAAAAGGTGAGCCCATATCTCCCAAACTAGCGGAAATGCTCAGACGATTGGAGATACATCCGATGGAAGTTGGTTTGGATCTACGTGCCGCCTATGAGAATGGCATTATCTATGAAGTTCTTGCAATCGATGAGCTCAAATACTTTTCAGATTTCACGTCAGCAGTACAAAATGCTTTTAATCTAGCAATCAGCCTAGGATATCCAAACAAAGCGACTATCCATGCGTTGCTATCGAAAGCATCTACTGGTGCGAGAAATCTTGCTATAAAAGCAACGATCTTTGAACCAGACGTTATGGAAAGTATTATCTATAAAGCGTACGCACAAGTGACTTCATTATCTAAGTTGATAGAAAAGAAAGGTGTTTGATATGGAATACGTATATGCTGCCCTATTGTTGCATAATTCTGGAAAAAATATCACAGAAAAAGACGTAAATGCAGTGCTAAAAGCAGCTGGAATCGATGCCGATCCCTCGCGGGTAAAAGCTCTTATAGCTGCACTTGAGGGAGTTAATATAGAGGAGGCAATCTCCCAAGCAGCTTTCACGCCTGTGCAAGCTCCAGCAGCGACTACACATGCAGAAGCCGCCGCATCAGTAGCAGAGGAAAAGAAAGAGGAAAAGAAGAAGGAAGAGGCAGAAGAGACGGGGATGGAAGGTCTTAGTGCCTTGTTCGGCTAAAGGGCTAAAGATTTGCAAGGCTAAAGGGCTAAAGATTTGCAATTAAGTGCTCAGCCGCTATCAATCCAGTAGCTGCTGCGCTCACTATGCTCCTGCTAACACCGGCTCCATCGCCTATTGCATATAATCCCTTGATGGACGTCTTGAATCCCTCTTTTGTGATTATGCGCATGGCAGAAAATTTGATCTCTGGTGCATAGAGTAATGTGGAATCGGATGCTACGCCTGGCACTACATGATCGAGCATATTGAGGCCCTCCAGTATGTCAGTCAATATCCTGTAAGGCAATACCATGGAGATATCGCCTGGAGTAACCTCTTGCAGCGTTGGCGTAACATAGCTTCTTTTAATCCTGTCCCATGTCGACCTTCTTCCCCTCTTTAGGTCGCCCAGCCTCTGTAGGAGCGGTTTTCCACCTCCTATCGTCGTAGCGAGCTGTGCTATCGAATATCCGTATGCTGTTGTATCTTCCACGGGCTCGGTCAGACCAATCCTCACGAGAAAGGCAAAGTTCGTGTTATTTGATCTTTTATGCCTCATCGAATGTCCGTTGACGCCGACTGCATTCCCATAGGGATCTTGTACCACGAAACCATACGGTGAGGTGCAGAAAGTCCTGACAAGGTCATCATGTGTCGGCACCCTCATTCTAAATTTTGGGTCCCAGTTGATCTCTGTTATGTCTTCATAGATCTTGGATGGCACTTCTACACGTACGCCTATATCTATGGGCATATGTTTGAGGGGGATCCCATGCTTTTTCATCACATGACCAAGCCAATGTGAACCTGCCCTGCCTGGAGCTAAGATGACATAGTTGGATTCGATCTTCTCCTTTTCAGTCAAGACGCCTTCTACACCGTCATCTGAGATTAGGACATCTTCGACGTTAGTTTGCAAAAGAAATCTCACTCCGCCCCTTTCCAATTCTCTTTTGATCGAGTTGATCAAAGCAGGTAATTTGTCCGACCCTATGTGTCTTTGCTTGATGGGAAGGAATTCAATGCCAGAGGAGGCTGCCCTTCGAAGTAGCTCCTCAGCTGAAGAACTCTTACCCTCCGGGGCGCCATGCTTTACGAACGTCTCATCTACGCGATCGATCAGTTCATAGGCTTTTTCTTCGCTAACAAACTCTGTCAGATCTCCCCCTATTTTTGGATGAAGGTTTAGCTTGCCGTCTGATATGCCGCCGGCACCTCCGACCCCCTGGACGCCATTAGAACGCTCCTCTATGTTTTTCCCCTTATCTATGACAAGAACTTCTGCTTTATCCATTAGCTCCAGGGCTGCGAACAATCCGGCAGGACCTGCGCCGACAATGATCACCTTTTTCATCATCCACTGGTATCACATCTTAGGACAAATACTTTTTTGAACATGAATGCATATTGTCCTCTGATGTGAGCGATAGATGGGTATGAACGATAAAGAGCTAAAAAAGGAAATGAAGTCCCGATTCTTTAATAATTATGGGAAGTTTTACCCGGTGGAAGCTTTAGGCTCATTGGGTTTTTCCAGGAGCGTGTGCAAGAGGTGTGGCAGCGGTTTCTGGAGCATGAATCCGAGAGACTTCTGCGATGAACCCGCATGTAGCGGGGGTTACCGATTCATCGATCAGAGCATCACCAAAAAGCTCGACTATAAAGAAGCTTGGGATGTATACGTGGATACTTTTGAGAAATGGGGCTATGTTCCTTTGGACAGGTATCCGGTCGTATGCAGATGGTATGATCAGCTCTATTTCGTGACCGCCGGTATCAACGACTTCCAGCCCTACGTGGTCTCCGGGGAAGTGGCTCCACCAGCTGATGCAGTTCTTGAGCCGCAGTTTTGCCTCAGGTTTCCGGACATCGACAGCGTCGGAATCACAGGCAGGCATTACACCGGTTTTATAATGGTCGGACAACACGTGTTTAACACTCCGAAGAAATTCATCTATTTTAAAGAGGAGGGCATAACCCAGATACATGAGTTTTTAACAAGGGGACTTGGAATCCCCTCCGAAGAACTGTTTTTCCAAGAAGAGGTCTGGGCAGGCGGAGGGAATTTTGGTCCATGCATAGAGTTCTTCTCAAGGGGTCTTGAGCTGGGCAATCAAGTTTATATTCAATATCAATTGCTGCCAGACGGCGATTACAGGGAGCTCTCCACAAAAGTTATCGATATGGGGGCAGGACTGGAGAGGTGGTCCTGGTTTACCCAGGGAACGCCAATGTCCTATGATACGGTATTCCCCAAGGTTATGCGCTACCTGTATGAAAAGACAGACATCGTTCCCGATAAGGTGCTGTGGAATAAATTCGCCAGATATGCGGGTTTGCTGAACGTGGAGGAAATCGACGATGTAAGCTCTACGTGGAATGCTGTAGCTAAACAGGTGGGCGTTGAGCCTTCCACGCTAAAAGGAGAGGTATACAAAGTAAGGGCATTATACGCTTTGGCAGATCATACGAGAACGCTTTTGGTTGCAATACATGACGGCGCACTGCCAAGCAACGTGGGTGGGGGGTATAACCTCAGAAACCTCTTAAGGCGGTGTTGGTCTCTAATCGATGAATACGGTCTCGATGTGGATCTGGAGCAGTTATTCAAACTCCATATCACGGAGTTTGGGGCATGGTTTACGGAACTCAAAGACTATGGAAGCCTATTTGATATATTGGAAGTCGAGAAAAAGCGATATGAGGAGACCCTCAAGAAAAACAGGGAACTGGTAAAAAGAATGATCGGACGAAAGGAGAAGTTCGATATAGAAAAATTGGTCAAATTATACGATTCCCAGGGTATAACCCCCAATACCCTGAAAGAGTTTGACTCCTCTATCGTAATACCAGATGATTTTTATTTGAGGGTGCAGATGTTGCATGAAAAGTCCGAGCAAAAAAGGGAAATATCCGGTCACGACCTCGAAAGAATACCCCAGACAAAGTTGCTTTTCTGGGAAGAGCCTGATTCGAGAGAGTTTGAGGCAAAGGTCCTGCAGAGAATTACCCCGACCAAGATAGTGCTTGATCAAACGCTTTTCTACCCGACGAGTGGCGGACAGGCACATGACACCGGAACGATCAACGGCGTAAAGGTTTTTGATGTAATCAAGGATAATGGAGTCGTCATCCATGTTTTAGAGAAGCCCATTCAAGGGGATCAGGTTCGTGGCATAATAGATTGGGAGGTGCGAAAAATCTTATCAGAGCATCATACTGCCACGCACATCGTTAATTACGCTGCTCGGAAGGTTCTGGGAGATCACATATGGCAGGCAGGCGCGGAAAAAACGTTGGAAAAAGCCAGATTGGATATCACCCACTACAAATCATTGAGCTTTGAACAAATCCAGGAAATAGAGAAAGTAGCCAATGATGTCGTGATGGAAGACGTCCCAATTCTGATCAAGGAAATGCCGAGGAACGAAGCCGAAAGCAAGCATGGCATGAGGATCTATCAGGGCGGCGCAGTTCCCGGAAAGAGGTTGAGAATCGTCGCCATCGGCAAATATGATGTCGAAGCCTGCGGGGGGACCTATGTGAAGAGTACCTCGCAGGTGGGACTCATCAAGATCATAAACTCAGAAAGAATACAGGATGGCGTGGTTCGATTGGAATACGTTTCCGGAGAGCGTGCGATTAAGGAAATACAGCGTCAGGCATCAATTTTAAGAGAGCTGTCCGATCTTTGGGGAGTCTCCCCAGATGACATTCCAAAGACTGCCAATAAGTTTTTCAGGGAGTGGAAAGAACTCCAAAAGGAGAAGGCCAGATTGAAAGAGGAGTTGGCAAAGTCCAGAGAGTCAGATTTAATCAAGGATCTAAAGTTGATCGGTGGTGATATCAGCATAATTTCGAAAACTCTGCCGGGTGCTGATGCCGAGGAACTGAGGGAAGTTGCATCGCATTTGACAGAGAAACATCCAGACATCGTTGTTATTCTTGGGACTGCTGATTCGAACAGGGCATATATATGTGATGCTTCAGGTAATCATGCAATAGAACGAGGCATCCATGCTGACTCTATCGTAAGAGAGGTGTGTAAAGAGATAGGCGGTAGCGGAGGAGGGACGTCGCAACTTGCACAGGGCGGCGGTCCAGATGTAGCAAAGCTGGATCAGGCCATGAAGCAAGGTATAGAATTGGTTAAAAAACAACTCAGGTGAAATTTAAGATGTTACTAGAATGCATCGAATGTAAAGCCCAATACTCTGATACAGAAGTCATATATACATGCCAGAGATGTGGTGGACTCCTGGACGTCATATACGATTATTCAAAGATCGACCTCAGGGTTCAAAAGCTAAAGCAACCACCATCCGTATGGAAATATGCCTCGCTTCTGCCTATCAAGATGGAGCCCGTAACCATAAAAGAGGGGGGAACTCCGCTTTACAAATGCGACAGGCTTGCGAAAAAAATCGGCATTCGTGAATTATACGTCAAAAATGAGGGGCTGAATCCAACGGGCTCGTTCAAGGACAGGGGGATGACCGTCGGCGTGTCGAAGGCAATCGAACTGGGCATGAAGACGGTCGCATGTGCATCCACCGGCAATACTTCTGCATCCCTGGCAATCTATGCCGCAAAAGCAGGCATTTCTGCCGTTGTGCTGCTGCCGGAGGGCAAGGTCGCCATGGGCAAGGTAGCCCAGGCACTGATGCATGGAGCTAAGGTGATCACCATCAGGGGCAACTTCGACGATGCGTTTAGGCTGGTGCGCGAATTATGCGAGCAAAGGGAATTTTATCTGCTTAACTCAATCAATCCTTTCCGACTGGAGGGACAGAAGACCATCGGCTTTGAAATCATAGATCAACTGGGCTGGAAATCGCCGGATAGGGTCGTCCTTCCGGTTGGCAATGCTGGCAACATTTCCGCCATCTACAAGGGCTTCTCAGAGTTCAAGCGATTCGACATCATCGAGGAAATTCCCAGGATGACGGGCATTCAAGCGGAGGGAGCGCGTCCCATCGTTGATGCTTTTAGTAAAGGCGCCAGGAAAATCGTACCTGAGAAACATCCGGAGACCATTGCCTCTGCCATAAGAATCGGCGATCCGGTGAACGCGCCGAAAGCGCTTCGTGCGATATACAATTCGGGTGGTATAGCCGAAAAGGTATCAGACGACGAAATCATCGAGGCGCAAAAAAGTCTCGCCCGCCTTGAGGGCATCGGTGTGGAGCCTGCCAGCGCAGCATCCATCGCAGGTCTCAAAAAATTGAGGGGGGAAGGTGTGATCCAGCCGGACGAGCGCGTTGTTTGCGTCACCACGGGGCATCTATTGAAGGATCCCGAAGAGGTGATAGGCGTTTGTGGCAAGCCAATGGTGGTCGAGGCAGATATAGAAGCGATACGTGGCTTGCTTGCTGTTGAAGGTTCTAAATCTTTGGATGTTGCACCGATGCTGAGAACAGCATAAACCGTGTTAGACTACAAAAGAGTATCAAAATTGTAAAGACATTTTGAGTTCACGTTTTCTAATAAATGTTCACGTTTTCTAATAAATGATTTATTTGTATGCTTACCCTCTAAAACCACGTCCTCTTTTTGTATTCTTTATAACCCTTGTATTTCTTCTCCAACTTTCTTTCTTCTGATGTTTTCCAGTACATAATCTGTGGCATCCATATAATCGATGATGCAAGAGTGATAAGGCTCTGCATGAACATGGGAAAACCAACAATCCAGAGTATAAACCCTAAATACATCGGATGCCTTATCTTCGAGTATATGCCAGTTGTGATTAGTTCATCACTAACAAATCCCGCTATTTTTAGGTGCGATAGTATAACAAGGGCAAATCCCGCTAAGAACAGTATAAATCCGAAGTATTTTGCCAAAGAAATATTCATTTTGATTGGATCAAAAAAAGACATGGGAAACCATGAAAACCATAGGAAAAACATTGTAACTGACATTATGGCAGGTAGTTTTTTGCTTTTCACTAAATTACTTTTTTTATTGTCTAATACGTGAAATGAAGTACGGAGTATGTAGCATATGAAGCATATCCCAAACCAGATAAAAAAAATTGGGTCCATGGTTAATACTCCATTGTAAATAAAATATATTTATTCATAGTATTCAAAGACATCTTTTTTCACCTGTTTTGCAGAGTGTTTGATAGCGGTTTAAAATACCTTAGTATTAAACTTCACTGGAAGGTATTGGAAAACACGGAAAATTGATAGTTCAAATTTCGACTAATGGTATCGGTGTAAAAGAAGTTTGCCGAAGGCAAATTTGAATGAGCGAAGCGCAGTCTTTTACACCGTGTTACGCTGTTGGTCGCTTCTCTACGGATTATTTTCCCTTGCCTTTTTGAATCTTCTCTAACGCCTCTTCTGCAACTTTCCGAACATTGCTATATTTATCCTTCAGAGCCTGAATAAGAGGTTCTACTGCTCTTTCATCTCTTATTTCTCCAAGAGCCTTTGCTGCTTCCTCTCGAGCATACCAATTTTCATCTTTCAGAGCCTGAATGAGAGGTTCTACCGCCGGTTCTCCAATCTTTCCAAGAGCCTCTGCAGCTCCCTCTCGAACATCCCAATCTTCATCCTTCAAAGCCTGAATTAGTGGTTCTACTGCTCTTTCATCTCCTATCTTTCCAAGAGCTTCTGCTGCCTTTACTCGGACAGGGTACTTTTCCAAGACTACCATTCCAACACTCTCCGGGTAATAATGGTATTCATCCTTCAAAGCCTGAATTAGTGGTTCTACCGCTCTTTCATCTCCTATCTTTCCAAGAGCCTTTGCTGCTTCCTCTCGAACAAGCCGATCACCATCCTTCAAAGCCTGAATAAGAGGTTCTACTGCTGGCTTTCCAACTTTCACTAATTCATTCCAACCACCCCAATCACTCTTTGCCATTAAGTAACGAACTTTCTCTGCATCATCTCTAGGCTTCCATCCTATTTCTCCAAGAGCCTTTGCTGCTTCCTTTCGAACATCCCACTTTTCATCCTGCAAAGCCTGAATAAGAGGTTCTACTGCTCTTTCATCTCTTATTTCTCCAAGAGCCTTTGCTGCTTCCTCTCGAGCATACCAATTTTCATCTTTCAGAGCCTGAATGA